>JBBREZ010000085.1:0-17993 GCA_038225095.1 Caldilineales bacterium | reverse complement strand
AACAGGGGGTTGGAGACGAAGTTCGAATCCACCCAAACTGCCGGTTAATTCCTCTGTTGTTTTTCTGTGAGCAGCTCTCTCTCTGGTAGCACTGCATTTCACACCGCTCAGAAGGTCCATTTTTGTCAAAAGTCCAATTATAAGAACAACGGTTTTATAAGAACAACGGAATCATGCGCTCAAGCAAAAGGGGAGCCAGATTACAACTAACAAAAGTATACATTGGTTAGGCGAAGGTGTCAAACGGTTTTTTTCAGAGGAGAACTTTTGAGATATGGAGCAAGGCGAGCTTGTCGCTGGGCGCGCTGATCTAATGGGTATCACGTAATATATCATTGACGCCCAGCACTGGACCACGTGTTAAACTATAAAAAGGCCAGCACCTGTGGCGGAAACAAGGGGAACGAAACGGCAGCTGCGAAAGCACCGCAAACGGTGAGTCAAGTGGGGCGTGCACAGGCGTTGCATCCGCCCCCAATCAGGGCATGGCAACGCCCCTTGCTCAGGGCGGGGGGTGCGCCTTTGGCAAAGGCACCAGCAAAGCGGGCAACGAACCGGGCAAACTGGCAAGTGAACGATCGGCACAACGTGGGCGCCGCAAGCGGGCACTGGCACCCAGCGGGTACCCGCTGAAAAAAAAAGTACCGGTCAGCGTTGAGGCGCAACGCACCTGGAGTGAACCGGGGCCGGCAAGGAGCCGGGTACGTGGTGGGGCTGGCCGCGGTCAACCGCTGCTGCTGACCCATGGCGCCGCATCAGCACGGCCCTTGCGCTTGATGCGGCGCCATGGATGAACCAGATTTGAAAACGCCGTTCTATGGCTGGCCAGGCGCGGGGGACGCCAGCCAACAGCAACGCCCCCGCACGCCTGCGGCAGCCGAGCGCGAGCCAGGCCATTTACCCGACGCCCAAGCCGCCGCTGAGCCCACCCGGCCACCACCGCTACCCGGATTGGCTGCCGGCTGCTGCGATGGTGCGTCCCCGATGGGGAGGCCGGATAGTCCGCTGAGCCACGGCTGCCTGGCTGGGGTGGCCGGCAGCGAGTGGGATCGCCGGTATAGTCTGGACGGGCGGCGGTCGAATTCACGGCAGGGCCGTTTTGGGCTCGCAGCCTGGCCTCTGCAACCGCGCGCAGGGCCGCCCGTTGACGGCTCTTGCCTTTACCGCTTAACTTGAGGCGCCAGCGCGCCGGCTCAGCCGCGAAGGCCGGGGGCACCCCCTCGCGCACAGTGGCATTGAGCGGTTTTGGCGTTCACGCAACGACGCAGAGCTCGCGCTGCGCAACGATGCGACCGTGCCAGCTGGGCGCCTAGGGCTTGAAGCTGATGTTGCCTTTGACCACTATCGCCGCCCCCAGCCGTCCTTATAGAGCAAACCAGGAGAAGTCGCACCAACGGGGCGCGCGCACGCGCTGGTGCGACCGGACCGGCATGAGCGCATGCCGCCGCCGCGTTTGTGCCAAGTTGATTTGGTTTGTCTATGAGGCAAGCCGCCGCCCGCCAAACGCTATGGGTCGGCGACCCGCGGGTTGGGTTGACCGTTTTGCGGTGCGCGCTTTAGGGTCTGCTCGATGCAGAAGAGCCGGCTTAGCCAACAACCGAAGGCCGCGCCACCCAGTTGCGCGGCCCATCCCTCAGCCACTCACCCCGCGCAGCTCGCTCGCCCGTGTTGCCCTAGCCGCCGTCTGACTGGCTCAATTAGGCTATTCCAAATAAATAAGTATACAGGCTGGGCCAATTTCAACATTGCCATCGACCGACCTGACAGGTGGGATTTTTTCTTCCTGTCAGGTCTCGATCCCTGGATCGTTATTTATTTGGAATAGCCTTATACCGAATCGGTCACGCATCTTGGCTTGTTTTTGTCACTTTGTGGCCCTGACAACGGCGTCAACTATAACCAACGTCCCGGTTATAGCCACATGCTTACCAATTGAACGAATCCGCAGAAATTTTATTGGCTTTTGGACATCTTTGCGAAAACTGGTATACTATGTCGCATGTGGCAATCGAGCAGGCGGCAAACCGTACACAAATTCTTAGTTCGTCTGCTCACTTGGTTCATGGTGATCTGGCTAGCCGTGTTTTACTCAGCCCTCTGTGAGTATCATGGCCTCATGTTGCCTTTTGGCCCCAGTATGGCGCATGCACACCCTAATCGCACTGTTGCGAGCATGGTTATGCCTGCCCATTATGCCAGCATGAACAACTTGGCGCGTAGTGAAAGCGGCAAGCGTGATACGTTTATGCAGTTTAGCCGGGTGCCGCTTAGCGCGGTTGCCATGAGTTTCCTCACCATTGTTGCGCCAGCTACCTTCAACTTACGGCCATTACAGCAGGAAAGCTCGCTTGTTGTAGCCCACGTTTCCATCACCCACCAATGTAGCTTATTACCGCCTGAAAAACCGCCACGCCTTCTTCCTTTCGTGTAAACCTTTCCCTATCCTATCACAACTTAATAATTACAACTTGCCGCCCGGGTGGAGCGTCGCCATGCACGCTCATGTTTACTACGCGTAATGTCTAGCGCTTACCCAGCAGCCTGAGCATACCTGGAAGCCAGGGCAACCTACTTTGCTCTGGACAGAGATTGCTGTATCGGTTGTAAGAAACAGATTGGATCATCTGATTTGTGCTGGTCACCTTGCTGCGCTTCGTGCAGTTTGGCACTGGCATTTCTATAAAATCAGTTTTCATTTGCTAAGTTCGCAAATCCTGTTCCTCAAACAAGGGTTGAGGAGCACTGGATCGATTTATCTATTTCACAAACATTCAAGCACAGGAGAACGTACTAATGAAGAAGTGGCATTTTATGGTCGCGGCGATGGCCATTGCGGTGGTGGCTGCTTTGGTCGTGTGGTTTGGACGTCCCGTTTTGGCGCATGAAGGCCGGGAAGTTGGTGGATACGAAATCGCCTTTGGCTGGCAGGTCGAGCCCGCTATGCCGGGGTCTACAACGGCCCTGAAGTGTTCATTCATACGCATGGTGCGACGGGAGCGGATGAAAAACCCGTGGTTGGTGCCGAGAAGACGTTGAAATTGAAGGTGACGTTTGGCAATCAGTCGAAAGAATTAAAACTGGCGCCAGCCTGGCAAGATCCAGGACATTATGTGGCCCAACTGACGCCTACCCGACCCGGTGACTATAGCTTTCAACTGACGGGGACACTCAGCGGTACAGGCGAGATTAGCAACACAGAAGCCGTCAGTTCGACGGCGGCGATGAGCACAAGCGCAACGATCAGTCAGAGTGCAACGTTGAGCTCGACCGCCACTATTAGCCCTACGCTGGTCAACGAAACATTTACCTCTAGCAGTGGCCGGTTTAGCACCGTTGAACCAGCCAGCGATGTGCTATTTCCCGATACAAAGGCGGATGTAGTCAGCCTGCAAGGGGAGATTACCACCTTGAAAGCGCAACTCAAGACGCTACAGGATGCAGTTACGGCGCTACAAGCGGCCAAGAAGTAAAAATACGTTATCGAGATTAACCGGATTGGTAGACAGGTAAATAGGGATACAGGTGACGCCTACCTGTATCCCTATTTACCTGTCTACCAGAGGGAATGGCTTAATCCCGTTAATGTCTAATATATGTTATGCCAGTGCCCACCAGATGTCTCGTGGGCACTGGCATAACATTACCGGAGAACATTGTAATGAGCAGGAGAATTCGATGGATCGGCGTGTGCTTTTGGCTATTAACCAGTTTGCTGGCGCAACCGGTCTGGGCGCATGCGGTGTTAGCGCGTGCTACACCCGGCGTCAATGCTTCGCTGGCAAAAGCGCCAGCTGAAATTCGACTTTGGTTTACCGAGCCGGTCGAACCCAGCTTCAGCAGTTTTCGCCTGCGCGATATCAACGGCGCCTTAGTAAAAACACCAGCCAGCCAGGTAGATAGCACCGATCCAGAGCAGATGTATATGAAGCCAGGGCCATTGCCGAACGGACTTTACACGGTGGTCTGGGCAGCGAACTCGGCGGCGGATGGTCATCATACGGAAGGAAGTTTTGCCTTTACGATTGGTCCGGTGATCGCCACCCAGCCAACGACTAGCGGGGCGGACGAAACTATTCCCGTGGCTGACGTCTTGGTGCGCTGGTTCAATCTCATCGGTCTGGCGCTGAGCGTTGGCAGCATTGGTTTTCTCTGTTTTGTCTGGCAACCGGCAAACCTGGGCGACTGGCTTGCGGTTGAGCAGCGTCTACGCCGAATCACATGGAGCGGCTGGTGGCTGCTTGGGCTTAGCAGCGCGCTTCTACTGCTCCTGCAAACTTCGACCCTGGTCAATGTGCCGTTGTTGCAGGCTTTGCACTATCCCACGATAATTCAAATCATTCGCGGCACGCGTTTTGGCACGTTATGGTCGGCCCGGATGGAACTCTGGCTGGTGATGGGCGGTGTTCTTCTATTAGCCCGTCAGCATCCTGGTTTGCGCTGGCTGGCCTTGATCTTTGGCCTGGTGATCCTGTTACTTAACAGTTTATATAGCCATGCATCCGCTGCGCATGCTGCTGTAGCCGCCATCCTAAACGACTGGTTTCATGTGGCAATGACCGCACTTTGGATCGGCGGATTGGTACAATTCTTTGGTACAATAAGTCCATTGCGGCGTACGGTGCCAGCGTCGGCCCTGGGTAAATTGGTGGGCTATTTTTCTAACTATACCCGCATCACGGTTGCTGGCTTGTTGGTGACTGGTTTGTATGCGGCGTGGTTGCAAGTTGGCTCACTGGACGGGTTGCTGACGACGCTATATGGGCGGACACTGCTGGTTAAGTTAATTTTACTTTTGCCGTTGTTGGGAGTTGCCGCGATCAATTTGCTGGTAACCCACCGGCGCCTGCAAGCGGGACAGGCGCTTTGGATGGGCCGTTTGCGCGGCTTGATTGGCACCGAGCTGATGCTAGCCACTGGTGTGTTACTGGCTGTCGGTTTGATGACGTCGATCAGCCCCGCCCGCAGCGAGTTGACGCAGCGGGCGATTAGCAAGGCGTTGGCGGCGTTGCCACCACCTCAACCGCTGATGGACATGCAAACGGCTGATGATTTACAAATTCACCTGATGGTTGCGCCGGGTTGGGTGGGCAAAAATAAATTTACCGTCATTCCCTCCACCCCCGATAACATGCCCGTCACTGATGCCGCGCTGATTCGTTTGCGTTTTGAGCATCAGACGCAAGATTTGGGCGAAAGTGAACTTCCGATCACGCAGCATCAGGCCAATGTGTACACGGCCAGCGGGGCTAATCTAAGTGTGCCAGGTCAATGGAAGGTGCGCATGACCGTTCAGCGGCCAGAACAGTTTGATACGGTGCTGGATTTTATGCCGCAAGTGCCGTTGCCGCCGCCACCACCTTCGATGCCCGTGATGGAATCTAATCCCGTGCTGCCCTATCAGTTGCCGGCGCTTTTGCTCACTGGTCTACTGGCCCTGGGCCTCGGTGGCTATTTTATCGGGCAAAATGGTTTCCGCTTCTGGCAGGGCGTGGGGCCACTGGCAACTGGTCTGACTTTACTTGGCGGCATTTTTCTTGTCATCGCCGTACTATGACGTGGTTAGGACGAGGAAAAAGTCTACCGCAAAGGCGCAGAGACACAAAGGCAGTGAGTAGTCAATCTCATTTTACTTGTTCCGCCCGCTCTAGCGCACGCAACTGCGAGGACGCGGAGCGTCCAGACGGCATTCCCACGCTAGAGCGGGCGGAACAAGCCGCTTACGTGACTGGCGATCTGGCTCCTGCTTCGCTTCAAGGCGCAAGTTTGCGTAACGTGAATTATCTATGATTGGTTTAAGTTGATCATGTGGTCGCTCAGAAAAAATAGACTTCTGTCGCAATTTCGAGCCGCTTATCGCATCGGGTTGTTGGCGCTTCTGTGTGCAGGCTTGCTTTGTCTGGCCCAACCGGCCGGCAACGCGCAAGCCCACGGTGGCGCGATCGTCACCGATGGTTACACTCCACAATACGAATGGCTGGTGGCCATCAACCCTTTCCCGATAACGCCGGGACAAACGGTAATTACCTTGCTGATCTACGATCTTAAGACCTACAAGCCGGTGACTGATGCCAGCGCCGAACTTTACCTGGCGCCGCCGGGTAGTACAGAACCGTGTTGTCAAAAGGGGGTGGCTTCGGGCCCCTTTGCCTTAACCACCGATCCCGTCCAGTTTCCAGGTGATTACTCGACAACCTTAGTGTTGGGCAAAGCCGGTCAATGGCAAGCTAGGTTTCACGTTGTCACAAAAAGCGGCGCGTTTGACGCCCTGACATCATTTACCGTAGATTCAGGTGACGGTACATATGCCTTGAATCGTGGCGTAATTTCCACACCATCCCCAGCGACCGCAACGGCCTTTGCGAAAAATGTTTCTACAGCATTGCAGGGCCAATCATCGCTGACAACAACGGCGCTTGCCAATCAGACGACAAACCCGCTGGCACTGCCAGATAGTGGCCAAAATGCAAGCTTTTCGGCTCGTCCGGCAATGCCGTTTGGCCGTTATTGGTGGGCATGGGGGATGCTGGCGTTTGGCCCATCATCGCCATTTTTGGCTGGGGATTACGCCCAGAAGTAGAGAAAAAACGTGATTAATTCGCTGCAAAACCGGCGCGTGCAAATTGATATTTTGCGCGTGCCGTTGCTAGGTCGTTTTCTGGTTTGGAAACATAGCCGTACGGCGGCGCAGATCGTGCTGTTTGCTTTGGCCGCGGCGATCATGGTCGATGGGTTGTTTGGCAGCCAGCTTGCCCCCAAAAACGTGGCAACCGTGGCTGCCTGGGTGCATTATCGGGGTTTAGTGGCCTTTGCTCTCTTGATCGCTGGCAATCTTTTCTGCGCGTCCTGCCCATTCATGCTGCCGCGCAAGCTGGCAAAATGGATCGGACGGCCGACGCGGCGCTGGCCCAAACTATTGCGTAACAAATGGCTGGCGTTGATCGGCTTTGTCGGGATTATTTACAGCTATGAACTGTTTGATCTGTGGGCCAGCCCGTGGCTGACGGCCTGGCTAACCATCGCCTATTTTGCCACGGCTTTTGTGCTGGAAGCCTGCTTTACGCGCGACAGTTTTTGCCTATATGTCTGTCCGCTGGGTACGTTCAATTTTCTCTATAGCACCATTAGCCCCCTCCAGATTAGCGCCCGCAACTTGAACACTTGTCGCGACTGCAAAGGGCATGAATGCATCAACGGCAGCGCCACCCAACACGGGTGTCAACTGGAACTTTTTGTGCCGACCCTGCAGAGCAATCTTGACTGCACGTTGTGCCTGGACTGTGTGAAGGCCTGCCCCTATGATAATGTGGCGCTGGCCGTGCGCCCGCCCGGTGATGAACTGTTCCGCCAAAGCTGGCCGCACCGCTTGGATCTGGCGCTCCTGGCGATTTTTTCGGCATTTTTGGCCACGCTCAATGCATTTGGCATGACGCCGCCGGTCTACGATGTAGAAGCAAAGCTGGCTACCCTTTTGCTCACTTCGCATGAAGCCATCGTGCTGGGGCTGATTTATGCGGTGGGCGCGATTGTGTGGCCGCTGGCGTTGACCTATAGCGCGGCCTGGCTGAGTAAAACCCTCGTTGCCAGCCCACTTTCGCTCAACCGGTTGGTCATGCGCTACGCCTATAGTTTTGTACCGCTTGGCTTTGCGATCTGGTCGGCCCATTATCTCTTTCATTTTCTTACCGGCTTTATGACGATTATTCCAGCGTTTCAGACCTTCTTTGCACAAACGCTGGGCTGGGCGCTGCTAGGCGAACCCAACTGGGAATTAACGCGCCGCTTTGTGCCAACGGTCAACACGATTCAAATTATCCAGACCAGTATCATCTATGTCGGTTTGCTGGCTGCCCTAGCGTTGACCTTCAACAGTGCCCGTAAGGCACATTCTGATCGCCGCAAAGCGCTGCTAGAGGCGTTACCCTGGCTGATCCTGGTTTTTCTGCTGATTTTTGCCAGCGGTATGATCTTCCTTTTACCCATGGAGATGCGTGGCAGCGCACTGGGCGGATGAACGCAATTGATCGTGTTCAATAGACATGATTCGGCATCAGCATTCACCACGGGTAGACAAGGAGACGCCCATCCGTAGATGGGACGGAAACAGGTAGCCATCACCTGTCTACCTGTATACCATCTTTGTTAATCTAGATCATGTCTAATGGTTATAGCAAGTTTAGTGAGTGGACTATTTGTGAAAATAACGGTTAGATCGAAGACCAGCTATCCTTGGTTGATGAAGCAACTTATCCTGATCGAGCTCATCGTGCTGGCAAGCATTTTGTTAATCGCCTGTGGGCGCGAAAAATCGACCAACACGGGTAATCTAAAAGTGACGCTTATTCCTGCACCCGCCAAGAATGGTCAAGCAGTGACCATTCAACTGACCGACGCTAACGGCCAGCCAGTCACCGATGCCGTGGTCAGCATCGAAGGCAACATGCAACATGCCGGCATGGCGCCCGTGATGGCAAGCGGTGTGCGCGACGAGGCGGATAGCGTAAAGGATGGCAAATATCAGGTGCCTTTTCGCTTTACCATGTTAGGCGATTGGGTGCTCACGGTTTCGATTACAAGAGCCGATGGCACGAAAGTGCAGCAAGATATCAATGCGACCGCCGGTGAGCAAGGTGTGACAGTTAAACCCGCTGGTCAATAGGTGCCCATAGGTGGATCGAACGTGCCGGGGACGGACGGGACGCAGATCAGGGATAGAGCAGGCTTAGTTGCCCCGTCCGTCCCCGGCACGTTACCTGCTGCGCGGCGCACCGCCCGCTTGCACCCATAGTTGCTCGGCCAATGGAATCGCCCGGCGGAAACCATCTTTGCCGGTCTTGCTGGCCTCCTCGACACTGACCCAATGGTCAAATCCATTCTGGATCAAGCGGGCAAAAATCTCCTGCACGGGCGCCACACCGGCGCCCAGCAACACCGGTTCAAAGCGCCCCGCCTGCCGAATGTCATTCACATGCACGACCGCGACGCGGTCTTTCACCTGGTCTAGTACAGCTAGTGGATCATCGCCCGCCGCCAGCGTGTTGGCTGTGTCATAAAGCAGCTTAAGGCTAGTGCCTGCGGTGCGTGCCACAATTTCCAAGAAACGATCGGCTGGCTGCGAGAAATCATTGTAGGTCCAGGCATAGCCTTTGGTATGATTTTCATAACACAAGGTTACGCCAGTTGCTGCGGCCTTTTCCAGACAGGCGGTTAAGCCAGCCACGGCCCACTCGATCCCATCTGCGCGCTCGACGCCCGGATGCGCCTGACCGGCCGTCACCCGCATAAAGGACGCGCCCAATGCCGCCGCTACATCACAATAGGCGCGGATTTCTTCCACTTGGCGCGTGCGTTCAGTGGCATCAGGATGGGTAAAGTCAGCGTAGGTGACCAACATGGCGATCTGCACACCGGCGTCCGCCGCCTGGCGACGGAGCGTCTGGAGATAAGCGGGCTGTTGACTTTGCAAATGGACGACACTGACATCGGCACCATCCAATCCCAATTCACCGGCAAAGTTAAACCAATCCACGAGCGTACACGTGCACGCCGTGAGATCGGGATAGAGCGAGACAGGGAGACAACTGAGCTTCATTTTCTCAATCCTTGCGTTTTTAGAAAACTTGTAGATTATCTGATTGCGCTGGACCCCTCCCGCGCCCCTGCTGGGAGGGAGCAGATCAGGGAAACACGAAGCTGCGTCGTCTGTCCCGCGACGGGCTCCCTCCCTGCAGGGGAGGGCGGGGGGAGAGGTCCTCTCTCCCGAGCATAAACCAAAATCTCATTCCCTGTCAAACCCCAGCCGTTGAATGCGTTTGGTCATTGTAATTCACAACCTGCATTGCCAAGGTTGCAAGCTTGCTCACAGCCCAGCCTTGCGGCAGCTGCTATAATAGCAGCAACAAAATAACATTTTATAGAAAGGTTATAACCATGAGCCAAACACAACAATCAACCCAACCCGTCTCTACCCGCGAAGTTGCCACCCTCGGCGCTGGCTGCTTTTGGTGTCTGGAACCAATTTTCGATGCGCTAAAAGGCGTGGAAAGTGTCGAGTCCGGCTATGCGGGCGGCACGGTGAGCAATCCCACCTATCGGCAAATTTGTACGGGAAACACCGGCCACGCCGAAGTGCTTCGAGTGACATTTGATGCGAACATTATCGCGTTCGGCGAGATTTTAGAAATCTTTTTCACCTTCCACGATCCAACCACCCTGAATCGACAAGGGGCGGACGTGGGTACACAATATCGCTCCGTCATTTTTTATCATGACGAGCAGCAACGCAAAGTGGCCGAGCAGACGATTGCGAAGATCAACGCCGCCCACATTTGGAATGGCCCAATTGTAACCGAAGTGACGCCGCTGCCAACGTTCTACCAAGCCGAAGATTATCACCAAGAATACTATCAGAACAATCCCAATCAGGGCTATTGCCGGATGGTGATTGCGCCCAAGGTGACCAAGTTTCGCAAGCAATATCTTGAGAAGTTGAAGAAGTAAAACATGAGCGGCACCCGTAACTGGAAGTGCCGCTCATGTTTTTGGGTGAGTAAAATTATTCACCCAGCGGATCGGCAAACACCTCGGCAACCGGCAGCGTAAAACCGGGCAGCACATCACCACCGGTAAGTGTATCACCTTCGAGCAGAATCTCGACATCGGCATCTAGGCTGTAGGCTTCGATGAAGCGTTTTTGTGGGTAAACCAGCCACACCAGACGCGCGCCGTTTGCCAGATAGTATTCGGCTTTCTCCCGCATCTGAC
This sequence comes from Caldilineales bacterium, assembly GCA_038225095.1. Lineage (GTDB taxonomy): Bacteria > Chloroflexota > Anaerolineae > Caldilineales > Caldilineaceae > JAPLGZ01. The sequence continues at coordinate 7,232 of JBBREZ010000085.1, read as the reverse complement.
GCACACTATCACTGGGTGACTTGATCTCGACGGCGAGATCGGGCATCTCAGGCACACCGCCCTTGCGCACTAGCGGTCGACGCGCACTGCTAAATGAAATATCCGGCATCCGTGAATTGAGCTTGTCTTGCGGCAAACGCTGGCGCACTTCAAACCCAACTCGTCCCAGTTTGTGCTGCCGATTGTAGGTGCCAAGGGCAAAGTCTATATTGTGTCCAATCAAACCATGTTCTTCCGTTGGCATCTTTTCGACAATCGCTCCATTGATGAGTTCGAGCAAGCGCGCTCTGTTTTCTGGTAAATCAATAAGGCTCTCGAACTCGTCTGCGGTCACGAGCCGTTCTGGGATTACAGTTTCTTGAACTAGCATCATATTTTGCCTTTCACACCTAATGAATAACGGCAGACCCTTTTGTCAGTCGAGCAGATCATACGCTGGAAAAGTCAAAAATTCAATAAAATCATCATTAAGGATCAAGCCGTCCATCAATTCAGCCGATTCCTCATAGCGTTCCACGCTTGAACCGCCCAACTTGGTCAATTCCTCATCCCGAATCTGCTCATAAAGTGCGCGTGTCACCGTGCGGCCATCATTCAACTTGGCGGCGTGACGAATCCATTGCCAGATCTGCGAACGTGAGATTTCGGCGGTAGCGGCGTCTTCCATCAAATTGTTGATCGCCGCTGCGCCGTTGCCGTTGAGCCAGGCGTTGACATATTGCAGCCCCACGCTGACATTCAAGCGCAAACCCATTTCCGTAATCGAGCCGCCGGTCGCTTTGACGTTGAGCAAATCTGCGCCCCTGACCTGCACATCTTCGCGCAGCCGCTCTTTCTGGTTAGGGCGCTCGCCCAACACCTTGTCAAAACATTCCATCGCCACGGGTACGAGATCAGGATGCGCCACCCAAGTGCCGTCGCAACCGTCGTTGGATTCACGTGTCTTGTCTTCGCGCACCTTGGCCAGCGCGTTTTCTGTGACCACCGGATCGCGCCGGTTGGGAATGAAGGCCGCCATGCCGCCAATCGCATGGGCGCCGTGCTTATGACAGGTGCGCACGAGCAGTTCGGTGTAGGCGCGCATAAAAGGTACGGTCATCGTCACCTGGCTGCGATCAGGCACGATCATGTCCCTGCGATTGCACAGCTTCTTGATCGTGCTGAAGATATAATCCCAGCGGCCAGCATTGAGTCCGGCGGCGTGGTCGCGCAGTTCATAGAGGATCTCTTCCATCTCAAACGCAGCGAGGATCGTTTCGATCAGCACGGTGGCGCGAATTGATCCACGCGGGATGCCAACCCCATCTTGGGCGGCGTTAAAGACATCGTTCCAGAGCCGAGCTTCCAGGTGACTTTCCATTTTAGGCAGGTAGAAATAGAGGCCGCTGCCGTTTGCCAGCAAGCTCTGCGCGTTGTGGAAGACGTAGAGGCCAAAGTCAAACAAACTGGCCGAGATCGGTTCCCCATCCACGAGCAGATGCTTTTCGATTAGATGCCAGCCACGTGGCCGAATTAACAACGTTGCGGTTTGCTCGTTAAGCTTATAAACGCGGCCATCCGGGTTGTGAAATTCAATTGTGCGCCGAATCGCGTCGCTGCAATTGATTTGGCCCGCGATTACATTTTCCCAGGTGGGGGCAAGCGAATCTTCGAAATCGGCCATAAAGACCTTGGCACCCGAGTTGAGCGCGTTGATCATCATCTTGCGCTCGGTGGGGCCGGTAATCTCGACGCGGCGGTCATTCAAATCGGCGGGCGCCGGCGCAACTTGCCATTCCTCGCTGCGTATCGACGCGGTTTCTGCCAAAAAATCAGGCAGTTTGCCCGCATCGATCTCGGTCTGGCGTTGGGCGCGGCGGGCGAGCAGGGCTTTGCGCGTCGGGTTGAATTGGCGGTGTAAACTGGCAATAAAAGTCAGCGCCTCGGCGCTCAATACTTCATTGACCTGTGGTGTGATTTTACCCAAAACCTGAACGCTATCTGGTAAATTGGCTGTCATTACACCCTCCTCTAAATATTTTGTATGAAAAGTGAGCTGTCGATGGTCAATTATCTTCTGCGGGGAGCAAAGCTTCAAGGGTAGTAAGTAATTCAGGTAAATCCTGGTCTACCGTTTCCCAAACACGGACCCAATTGATAGCAGCGTAGCCATGAATCAAACGGTGACGCATCCCGCTCATCTGTTTCCAAGGAATATGCACATGTGCTGTTGAAACTCAGGTGTAAGTTTAGTAGCTGCTTCGCCAATAATGATAATTTGACTATAGATTGCCTAGCGTGGCGCCTGGTCATCCAGAAAGGTGGCAAGCTTGATGTTTTGTGCAAAACGAAGGGCACGTTTTGTGGCTTCAACGATGTCAATCAAGAGCGCTTCATCCGGCGACATAGATGCTCCGCGCACCGTCAAGGATAGCCCTACGTCGGATCCAATTACGACTTTGTTCGACTGGTTTACGTTCCACCAAGTCAACGGGTCTCCCAACAACACGGCTTAACTCTTCCTCTGCCTTTACCACATCCAGCAGGCTCCATCGAGCATCAGGCGCAAAGGTAACCAGAAAGTCTACATCGCTGTGGGAACCAAAGTCATTGCGCAGGATCGAGCCAAAGAGTTCCAGCTTAACAATTTTCCACCGCGACAGAACTCAATAATGCCATCATACGGTAGATTATAGGCCAGCTCGCTATTCGCTCCACCAGAGTCTTTTGTTGTTGTCATTGTCTCATTATAATTGAAGCCAGTTACTTGCCAATCGAGCAGCGAAATTCGAGAAACAAGCCAGGTTATTGCGCCAGACAGAGGGTAAAATAGACATTGGGTAGGGTAATGGTGAATAATTAACAATTAATTATTCACCATTAATGATTACCTAGCCTTCCAACGTACTCGTATCCCCAATCGGTTGGCCCAGGAGTTGGGCTTTGAGCAGACGGCGCATGATCTTCCCACTGCGCGTCTTGGGCAAAGTTTGAACAAATTCTATGGCGGCCGGGATGGCAATCGGCCCAACCTCATGGCGCACATGATCCTTCAATTCCTTGACCAGCGCATCATCACCGGTGATGCCAGCGTTGAGAATACAGAAGGCATGAATGACATTGCCCTTTACTTCGTCGGGAATGCCCACGCAGGCCGCCTCGGCCACCTTGGCATGGCTGACCAGCGCACTCTCAACCTCGGCCGTGCCCAGGCGATAACCGCTTACCTTGATCACATCGTCCATGCGCCCGATCACCCAGAAATAGCCATCTTCATCGCGGCGGGCGCTGTCACCGCTAAAATACCAACCTTGTGCTGCAAAATCCGCCCAATAGGTCTGAACATAACGCTCATTTTCGCCCCAAATGGTGCGCGCCATCCCTGGCCAGGGATGCTTGATCACTAGGAAGCCGTCTTCGTTGGGATCAGTGGAATCGCCATTCGTGCGTACCACATCGGCAATGATGCCGGCAAAAGGCAAGGTACCACTGCCCGGTTTAAGCGGCACGGCTGGTGTTGGCGTGATCATAAAACCACCGGTTTCGGTTTGCCACCAGGTATCCATAATTGGGCAACGCTCTTTGCCGATATATTTATAATACCAGCGCCAGGCTTCGGGGTTGATCGGCTCACCGACCGAACCGAGCAAGCGCAATGTGCTCATCGGATGTTTTTCGGGCCAGGATTCGCCCAGCCGCATAAAGCCGCGAATCGCCGTGGGTGCGGTGTAGAGAATGGTGACGCCATATTTTTCAACTAGTTCCCACCAGCGGTCTGGGTTCGGGAAACCAGGCGCACCTTCGTACATCAAACTGGTCGTGCCGAGGATCAAGGGCGCGTAAACAATATAACTGTGGCCGGTGATCCAACCAGGATCGGCGGCGCACCACCAGACATCTTCGTCTTTGATGTCGAAGACATATTTCAGCGTGGTGGCAATGTGCACTTGATAGCCGCCACACGTATGCAATTGACCCTTGGGCTTGCCAGTGGTGCCGCTGGTGTAGAGGATGAACAGGGGATCTTCAGCGTCCATCTGCTCGGTTTCGCATTCGGGATCGGCGTTTGCCACCAACTCGTGCCACCATAGATCGCGATTTTCCACCCACTTGACCGCTTGATTCGTCCGTTGATAGACGATGACTTTCTCGACCACGGGCGCTTTGGCCACCGCTTCGTCGGCGATGTCTTTTAAATTAACCGTCTTGCCGCGCAACCAAGCGCCGTCACAGGTCACCAACACTTTGCTTCTGGCATCGTTCATGCGGTCGGCTAATGCCTGCTCGCTGAAACCACCGTAGACTACACTGTGAATCGCCCCCAGCTTGGCGACGGCGAGCATCGCAATTGACAGTTCGGGGATACGGCCCATGTAGATCGTGACCGTGTCGCCCTTCTTGACATCCAGGCTTTTGAGCACATTGGCAAAGCGGTTGACCTCTAGCCAGAGATCATGATAGGTATAGCGACGCTGGGCGCCATCTTCCGCTTCCCAGATCAAGGCGAGTTTGTCTTTTGTGGCTGTTTTTATGTGGCGATCGAGCGCATTATGGATAATGTTCGTTTTACCGCCGATATACCACTTGAAGAAAGGCGCATTACTCGTATCCAGCACCTGTGTGTATGGTGTGTACCAGTCTATCAGTTCCCTGGCGCACGCATCCCAAAAGCTAACCGGATCGGCTAGCGCCTTTTCGCGCACTGCCAAATAGTCCGGCACATTGGCGTTGGCGACAACTTCTGGGGAGGGTGAATATAGTTCACTCTTGGGTGTCATATTACCGTCTGACACATTGAGATCTGACACGGTGGCGTCTACAACATCAGTCATGAGTCGCATCTCCTCTATTAAATTTGTTTCGGCTGACAATGAAAATCAGGAATCAAGCTGAAGACTGATCAGGGAGCCCGAATTATCTCTTAGATTCACTTTAATGGATGCGCTGCTAATCGTCGCTGTAACATCCATTTGATCAGCAGTCGGCGACCTTTGTCGCTAAGCAGAGTATACTTATTTCTGGGGAGGAGGTCAAGCAGGCAGATAAAAGAGGCGTATCCCAAGTAAGAAAGTACTGGCGAATTTTGTAAGTGCGAAGCACAGGCGTCTGTGCTTCGCACTTAATAGCCGCTTTATATTCGTCAAGCTCTCACTCACTGTAGATTGCCAATCTAGAGAAGAATATCTACGAGAGATTGCAAGTGGTCAATCATACAGAGGCAGTGGCCTATATTTTCAGCACAATGGGAACCAGACGCGCCAATGACATGCATTACAGTTTTGGCTGTAACCGTCGTGTCAAGCCGTAACCAAGCCCACATCCTCTAAGATAACCTGGCGCAATACTTGAGGATTATTGAAACGTTTCAAAGTATCTAAAATTTCAATACCAGCAAGATGACCTTCCGCATCATAATCAGCGGCAATGCCTTCGGCAAGCAGTTCTGTAGTCACTGTTGTTTCTAAAAATTGGATATAGAGGGCATCTACTTCGGAGTCATAACTGATCTTCATACATTTTCTCCTATCAAAAATAATAACTGTAGACCGTCACAACTACGATTTCATTCGTTTCTTCCACAAATATAGGGCGTACTTGCTTGGTCTGATAATACTTTCCATTCCACACATTGGCAAAAGAGAAATCATATTTGCATTCCAAACGACCTTGCTCACTCGGTTGCCAGGATCCATGACGAATCGCAAAAGTAACCTCATCTTCATGCACACCACGACGCCCTATTTGATCCCTTGCATGGCCGGATAGACGAATCGGCTTCAAGAGGCACGTTCCTTTAGCTTGGCACTAACTTGGATAATTCACACTTATATTATACAGCAGAAACATGTGTTCGACATATCGTTTAGATGTGTGATAAAATTATCAAACTTATCGATTCTCACTTTACATCGAAAACTTAAAAGTAACTGCCACATTCTCTCAAAAAGGTGCAATTTTGGCCCAGTCGAAAATCGAGTGGACAGAAGCAACGTGGAATCCAGTAACAGGTTGCAACAAAATTAGTCCTGGATGCAAGCATTGCTATGCTGAACGTATGGCAGGGCGACTACAGGCAATGGGTCAACCTAATTATGCTAATCGGTTTGAGTTGACCCTGCACCAACACATGCTCTATCATCCGTTGCAATGGAAACAGCCAAAAAAAATCTTTGTTAACTCAATGAGTGACCTTTTCCACAAGGATGTACCTATTGAGTTTATTCAAAACGTTTTTGACGTTATGCGACGTGCCTCATGGCATCAGTTTCAGGTATTGACGAAACGGTCTGCTCGTTTGCTTGAACTTAACACACAAATTTCTTGGCCGCCAAACGTTTGGATGGGAGTCAGTGTTGAAAACCAAGATTACAGTTTCCGTATCCATGACTTACAACAAATAGACGCACAAATAAAATTTTTATCGCTTGAACCGCTACTTGGGCCGCTATCGAATCTTGATCTTACTAAAATTGACTGGGTCATTGTAGGTGGTGAATCTGGTCCCAAGGCTAGACCTATGGCCGAGGATTGGGCTATTGCGATTCGGGATCAATGTATAACTTCAGGCATCCCATTCTTTTTTAAACAATGGGGAGGAATCAATAAGTCGAAAACTGGCCGTGTCCTGCAAGGTAGAACGTGGGATGAAGTACCTTCGCCGTCAGAGCAGCAACTCAGTTTACCATTCGCATAAATTTATTGAATAGACTCTGGAGATTAACGTGGCAAGGACAAAAAAAACTCAACAAACACCATCACCACAACCGGAACAATTGGACTTCCTTGATAAACTTAATCGCTTAAAAATTGGCGAAACTCTTGCGGTTCCAGTAGGAAATGAGGAGATTGGCGGTGAACTGTTAAATATTCTTTCTAAGGGGCTGTATACCAATCCCCTTGATGCCATTCGGGAATACGTCCAGAATTCAATTGATGCCTATGCTAATGAGGTAGAAATTCAAGTCACAGGAAACTCTGTTTATGTACTTGATTATGGTATGGGTATGAATAGAGAACAATTGCTTCAGGCTAGGGAGTTTGGGGTTTCAACAAAATCAATTGAACAAAACGTTGGTTTCAGAGGTATTGGGATATATTCAGGCTTTGATTTGTATAGTACTCCCCAATGTCAAGACCACGAAAGGCCGAAAATAAGATAGTTTAAAAAGCAACAACAACATCACTTGGCGAAATGTACCTCAGCAGGTGTGCGATAAGCTAGGCTCTGGTGCGGACGGTCATAGTTATAGAGG
>JBBREZ010000084.1:0-18080 GCA_038225095.1 Caldilineales bacterium | reverse complement strand
CCGATGCCCGCCGCTTGGAGTTGGGTACGCAATTGGTCACGGTGCGGCGTGCGCACCACATACAAATGGTAGACATGGTAAGCATCTGGGCGCTCTGCCGGTTTGATCACGGCGGCGGGTAAATGTTGGGTATATTGCCAGGCCAACATGCGGCGCGTGGCGTTCCATTGATCCAGATGCCATAATTTGACGCGCAAAATGGCCGCCTGAAGTTCATCCAGGCGGCTGTTCATCCCTTGCACCTGGGAAACGTAGCGCGCCTGAGGTGTCCAACCATATTCGCGCAACAGACGTACGCGGTCGAGCAGACTGGCATTACGGCTGACCACGGCGCCGCCATCACCCAGCGCACCCAAATTTTTCGTCGGGTAAAAGGAAAAACAGCCTAGATCGCCCAGCGTACCCACAACTTGCCCCTGATAGCGCGCGCCGTGTGCTTGGGCACAATCTTCGATCACGCGCAGATTGTGGTGCGCCGCCAAGGCCAGGATCGGGGCTAGCTCGGCGGGCTGACCGTAGAGATGCACGGGAATGATCGCTTTCGTGCGCGGTGTAATCGCCATTTCTAGCGCAGCCGGTGACATGGTGTAGGTAAGCGGGTCTACATCGACAAAAATTGGCGTGGCCCCCGTCAGGCTAATCGCGGCCGCTGTAGCCACGGCAGTGTGCGCCACCGTAATCACTTCATCACCCACACCAACATTGCACGCCATGAGCGCCAGTTGCAGCGCATCGGTGCCTGAATTGACAGCGACACAGCCTAGTGATGAGTGCGGAGCCCAGAGGGCACCCCGGAGTGCGGAGTGCGGAAGCTCGCTGGTCACTGGTTGTGGGTTTGAGAGATATTCGGCAAATTCTTGCTCAAATGCCTCTACTTCGCGGCCTAAAATGTACCAGCCGCTGTCGAGGGTACGAGCGACGGCCGCATCGATCTCGGTTTTGATCGCCAGGTATTGGGCGCGTAGATCATTAAAGGGAATGGGTATATTCATAGAATTTAATTGGTGATGCTTTCTAGCTCCGTAGCGCTCAAGCACAGATGATTGGTAGAAAAGCCCGCCACGCCCAGAGAGCACAACAGGTTTACATATATACTTAACGTGTTTCGCGCCCAAATGGGCACCCGCCACTGGGCGCGTTTCTTATAACAGGCTGCGAATGAATTCGCAGTATTTCGGTGCGCAATGGTCAATGAGTTGGCTGATAAACAAAAAAATCTGTCGTACGCCTGGCGCAATCAGCCAATAAGCGCCAATGGTAACAGTGAACAGGCGTTGGAGCAAATTGGCCGCAAATGGACAGTTGCGTCATTGAATTGAAGCACAAATTGTGGTAAAATAGAGGGTATGACACGTCAACTACCTGAGAAGGTTGCTCAAAAACTAGAAAATCTGCCCGATAGTCCCGGCTGCTATCAGATGCTCAATGCGGATGGCAAAGTCATCTATGTGGGCAAGGCGATTGTGCTACGTAACCGCGTGCGCAGCTATTTTCACGCGTCGGCGCAACATAGCCCCAAAACCCTGGCGTTGGTCGAAGAAATTCGCGATATTTCGTGGTGGGTAACGCAAACTGAGCTAGAAGCGCTGATCCTGGAAAATGAGTTGATCAAGCGCTATCGTCCGCATTATAACATCCGGCTGAAGGACGATAAGCAGTTTCCGTATATCAAGATCAACTGGCAAGATGACTTTCCCAAAATTCAAGTCGTGCGCAAAATGTTCAAAGATGGCGCCCGCTATTTTGGGCCCTATACCAGCGCACGCGCCTGCCATCAGACATTGGATGCGTTGCGCCGCGTCTTCCCCTATCGTGACTGTGAACGTGTGATCGATGGCAATGACGAGCGCGCCTGTCTTTACTATCACATCAAAATGTGTGGCGCGCCGTGCATTGGTCGTCAGAAAAGCGAAGAGTACCGCCAGATCATCAAACAATTGATGGATTTTCTAAGCGGCGACACGGATACGGTGCTTACGCAATTAGAAGCACAGATGGCACGCGCTGCCGAAAATCTACAATTTGAACTGGCTGCGCTGTACCGCGATCGCCTGAAATCGGCGCAACAAATTGCCGAACAACAGAAGATTATCAACACTTCGCTGGAAGACGCCGATTATATTGCGGTGGCGCAAGATGAACGGACCGGTGACACCGCGGTGCAAGTCTTCATGGTGCGCCGCGGCCGGTTGATCGGGCGCGAGAATGTGCTATTAGAAGGCGCGGAAGCACCGCAAGTTGCGATCAACCAACAAGGTATGCTGATTGGTGCTTTTCTTCAGCAATTTTATGACCGTATGGCCTTTATTCCTAGTCTGATCCTGGTGCAAGCCATGCCCGCAGATTGGAAAGTGTTGGAAGAGTGGCTGAGCGAAAAACGCAATGCCAAAGTTGAATTGCGCTTGCCGCAACGCGGCGCCAAACGCCAATTAATGGAGATGGCACAGCAGAACGCGGCCGAATATCTGCGCTTGCAACAAGCCGAGTGGGCGGCCGACACCAACCGGCAAACTAATGCAGTCGGCGAGCTACAAGCCATGCTTGGTTTGGAAAATCCGCCGTCGCGCATGGAATGTTTTGATATCAGCACCTTACAAGGGACGAATACGGTCGGCTCGATGGTAGTCTTTGCCAAGGGCGCACCGCTCAAAAGTGCCTACAAGCGGTTCAAAATTCAGGGCAAAGGCAGCCAGGGCGCGCCAGATGATTTTGCCAGCATGCGCGAAATGCTCCGCCGGCGTTTCCGGCGCGTGGTCGAAGAGGAAAACGATCCCAACCTTGACCCCGGCCAGAAGGCGCGCAGGAGTGACGAAAACTGGGGCATCCTGCCCGATCTGGTAATCATCGACGGCGGCAAAGGTCAACTCGGCATCGCAGTCGAAGTATTACAGGAATTCGGGCTCGAAGATCGCATCCCGATTGTTGGGCTCGCCAAGCGCGAGGAAGAGATCTTCCGGCCTGGTGAATCGAATCCGATCTGGCTAAAGCGTGGCAGCCAGGCCTTGTATCTCGTGCAGCGCATCCGCGATGAAGCGCATCGCTTTGCCATCACCTATCATCGTAATTTGCGCGGCAAAGAGCAATTGCACTCGAAACTAGATGAGATCAAAGGGATTGGTCCGGCCCGACGGAAAGCGTTACTCCAATACTTCAGTGGCGATTTAGACAAAATTCGCGCGGCCACTGTCGAAGACTTAATTGCCGTGCCCGGGATGAACCGCAGGGCAGCGGAAGCGATCAAGGCGCAATTTTGAGATCTAAACAAAGCTGGAAAGATTGATCGGCTACGTGCAATTGGGTAGCAGGGGAGAAATGCATATGAATTTGATAGATATTTTAGTTGACATCCATGCACTCGAACGTGAGCTAATCGATTTTGAGCGGCGCTACGGAATTCGTTCTGAGACGCTGTATGCGGCTTATGTAAGCGGAGAAGAACCTGAAGACGATGAATGGGTGCTTGATTTTGGTGAATGGGCAAGCATCTATAAAACCTGGTTAACGCGCCAAGCAGAATACCGTAACGAAGTACAACGCCGACAGCGACAACAAAATAGTCTAGTCGGCCTAGTGCAAGTAGCTTCGACATGACGAATCTGTTACGTACGGACACCGATTATGAGCTATTTATCTATTCGCTTGTCGAATTGTTCCCGTTTGTGGAGCGGTCTCCGCTTATTTTTATACGCCTAGGTGCATCATTGGGTCGGGTAACAGGTGAGCTATTTTTCACGAATGGCCTTCGTCTTACGGGACGCGAACGTGTTCTGTATCAGCGCCTGCCAGCCATAATTGACTGGTATGGCTATGAAATTTGGCGCAATACGGAAAAGCTTTATTGGTATGATTCACAACCCCACCCCAATGAGCCCATGTTGCAAAGTACACATCCGCATCATAAACATGTTCCACCTGATATTAAACACAATCGCATTCCTGGGCCAGGGATGAGCTTTACAGAGCCTAATTTGCCAAAGCTCATTGCGGAAATTGGATCGCTCATTTAAAATATAGCAACGATTCAAAGTAAACAAATTAATTTCCAAGTGTTGTTTGCTCCTCCATTCAAGCGCCGTATAATGTTGTATCATTACCGAGAGCATCACCAATGGACAGTGTAGTGCCTGCCAACCCAAAACCGATGCAGATGCTGCTGGAACAGCTAAACTTTCTGCGCGACATGACGCACGACGAAGTCATCTACATTCTTAATGACGCCGTCGAAGAGCGCAGGTTTGTACCGGGGGAGTTTTTATTTGCGCAGGATGAACCGGTCCATTATGTCTATCTGATCTTAGAAGGCAGCGTCGAAGAAGTGCGCACTGCGCGCGAAGCAACCGGCGCTACGCGTCAGACGCTCAAACGTAAGGCTGGCCCAGGCACAAAGTTAGGTTTATACGACTTTCTCTACAAGCACGAGCACAGCACACGGGCGCGTGCTCTAGAAAGTGGCAGGCTACTTGCCATTCGCGCCACTGCCCTCGAACGACTGATTTATCGCTTTCCCGATGTACGCGGTTCGCTAGCGCCTTTGCAAAAAATTGACCGCTTGCGCACCATCCCTTTTCTGGCAGAACTTGACGCGATTGCACTTGGTTTCGTCGCTGATATTACCAGTGACAAGCTTGAATACAAACCGCGCCAAGAGATTTACGGTCCAGGCAAACCGGCGGACCCGATCTATTTGCTCGATCAAGGGCAGGTTCAACTCAAATGGACGGATGGTAGCAACCTCTTCTTAGGCAATGGCGCTGCCTTTGGCTTTGCCAGGCCGGGTGCGCCCCTGCATAGTGCGCCGCCCCAACGCGACAACAGTGCGCTGGCCGTGGCGGCTACTTCAGTCTACACGATCCCGCGCGCCAACTTAATTGACATCATGGGCAGTGAGCCAGAACGGCGCGGCTATCAACTGCGCCGCCTTGTGATTCAAACGCTCGATTGGCTGCCGGTGTTTCATAATTTCACGCCGGAACAGCGCGAAAAATTGGCTGGGTTTGTCAGCCATTATCACATTCCTAACAATTATCTGATCATCCAGCAAGCTGAATTGAACGACAGTTTATGGATCTTGTTGCCTAGCTATCGCGCGCAAATCCATGCCTTGGATAAGACAGGCCAGGCCTTACTCAGCACGGGCGCAGAAGGCCCTAACTATTTCGGCGAAAATTCATTGATTGCACAACTGCCGGCTGAATCTACCGTTGAAGCGGAACCCAATAGCCAGTGGTTACGCCTGCACTGGCGTGACTTTCAGATTTTCACCCAGGAGAATGGTGCAGATCTGCCGCGCAAGTTGGTTTTGCGCACCAATGTAGACCGTTTGTTTGGCGCGATCGAAAAACGCCAACACTATTCCTGGCTCCAGGAAGATGAAATTTTGGATATATTTGTGCGCCGCCATTGGATTGTCCTGTTGCGTAAAACTTCACCAGGGCAGATCTTGCTGATCTTGTTGCTCATGGGCCTGATTGTCGGCACTCGGTTGGCGTCGCCCTGGTATGTCTGGTGGCTGCTTGGCCTCGGTGGCGTCATTACGTTGCTGCAACTGACTTGGGGCGCACTCGATTATTTGAATGATTATATGATGGTGACAAACCGTCGCGTTGTGCGTCAGGAAAAGGTGCTTTTTATCAACGAGTGGCGGCAAGAAGCCGCGATTGAGCAAATCCAAAATGTCACAACTTCGCAGACCTTTCTGGCCAAATTGTTGGGTTATGGTAACGTGGAAGTTCAGACAGCGGCAGTGCGCGGTGGTATCCGTTTTAATTATGTACCGGATCCTGATGCGGTCAAAAGTTCAATTTTCGCGCAACGGAACACCCGCGAAGGTCATGCCCGAGCTGAAGGCAAAATGGTCATTCAACGGCTGTTGGCAGGGCGCTTGGGCGTTGATACCCATTTACCCAATCGGGTGCGGTTGGCGCCAACCGAACGCGATGAACCAGCCGCCGTGTCCAAGTGGCGACCGTTCTCTGGTTATCTGCGGGCAAAATTAAATTTGCAACGCACGGAACATGATCGAATTATCTGGCGCAAGCATTGGATTGTATTGTTAAGCCAGGTTTTTGTGCCAATGGCGATTTTGGGGATCATCGTGCTCGCCATCCTGGCCCAATTTATGCCCTTCAACTTTCCCGATCGGGTACGCAATGCCATGCAGACGCTTGATGTCCTGTTGGCGTTCTTTGGGTTAGCCGATATCGGTTGGCTGGCCTGGCTTATCACAGATTGGCGCAATGACACCTTTGAAGTCAACAAAAAGGAAATTGTGGATGTCACAAAATCTCCGCTATTTTTAAGTGAAACCCGCCGCACGGCCCGTCTCACCGATATTACCAATGTCGAAGTCGATATTCCTACCCCGCTCCACTACTGGCTGGATTTTGGGCATGTACACCTAGAGACGGCCGGGAGCGAAGGAGATTTGACCTTTGATGGTGTGCCCGGCCCGCGTGAGGTAGCCGGTGAGATCAACCGGCGCATTGAGGATTATCGGCGTCAAGAACAATTGGACCAAGCGCACCAACGCGCCCAGGAGTTGCCGGATTGGTTCGAAATGTACAATCGGCTTGATCCGGATAGGGAAGCGAATAATAAGATGGTGGGTCAGCGCGACAGCGGAACAGAGCGACAGGGAGATAAGGAGATAGGGAGATAGGGAGACACCAATACCATTTGTACTGGAATACGCTTACTGGTCGCTTATGGATTGCCCGATTACCAACCGAAGCTGAGGCGGTCAATCAGGCGGCGTGGCAAATTCACCGCACGCATCTGATTTTGGGTCAGCTCAATTGGGTAGGCAACGCGCTCATAGCACCAGGTTTTTGCCGCTAAGTCCAAAATAGCAAAAGCGGCGCGCACGTCGTTATCACGCGGCTGCCCCACGCTGCCTGGGTTTATGATCAAACGCAGTTGTGAGGACGTGTTCAATTGGAGAGGGACACTCATTTGCGGCTGCAACATTTCAACAGTGGCAATTTGCTGCAGATCACTTTCCGGTGCGCTTTCATCATGTAAACGCCAGCGATAGATCACTGGCTTGTGGGTATGACCGACCAGGCAGATTTGTTCGCTAAATTCCGCAAAGTTCTCCATCGCAATGCTTGGGGTTAGGATATATTCCAACACAGGTTCGCGTGGACTAGCGTGGGTCAACAACAGATTACGATCGGCTTCTGGATGGACAGGAATATGCGCCAATTGCTCTAGATACGCACGACTCTCCGCCGTCAAGACTGCTCTGGTCCAGAGGACAGCCTGTCTGGCATGGGGGTTGAAATCTTCGACATCAATGCCAGGGCGACCCAACACCGCCCAGTCATGGTTGCCCATCACACATAAGGCGGCTCGCTCACGCATCAGGGCCACACACTCATTCGGGCGCGGGCCATAACCGACCACATCGCCAAGACACCAAACAGCATCATAGCGCCCAGCAGCCGCATTAAAAACACTCTCCAGGGCAACTAAATTAGCGTGAATGTCGGACAAAATCAAGACGCGCATAATAACATCATACCACAGTGACGAATCTACGTGAAGTGCACAATCCCAGGAATGCAGTGTAATCGCGAACTTTATTTAAGACGCGCCTGAGACTTGACAGCTGCACCGCCAGAGCGGCCTCGATAACAAGCCAACGGGTGAGCGGTGCAGTTGTCAAGTCTGAACTTCGTGCTTGCTCTACCCAGGAATGCCGCGCAAAACGAAAGATTGAGCATTGCGTGCGTGCATTTAAGCAGCGAACACAAAATCCATCTACAACATTTGACGGAATTTGCCCGCTGTTCTATTATCGGCACATATACTGACGAGCATAAAGAAATAACACTTGTGGCCAGAGATTAGAGCTTACCTCGTCAATCTCCAATCTCTAATCGCATAAAAAATGTTCGTTTATAGCGCTCATGAGTATATCTACGCTGAACAATCTCGATAACGCTGCTTGCGAAAGTCATTCCGATGCATCAATTGCCCACTGCTTTTAATCCGACTCACCCTACTCAACCGACAATGACCCAAAAACTGGGATCTCAAAACCATCAATCCTTTCAACATATTGGTATTTTGCATCACCCCAAAAAGCCGGAATCGATGGCTCTGGCCGAAGCCATTGATGCTTACTTACGCATGTGTGGGATCCAAGAAATTTGGCACGCGTCAGCCTGGGAAGTCGAACCAATGTTGACGCATTTGTCGAATGTCGATCTCCTGATCACGCTGGGCGGCGACGGCACCCTGCTCCGCGCGGCCCGCCTGGGCGCGCCTTACGCCGTTCCCATGCTCGGCGTCAAAATGGGGCGGCTTGGTTTCCTGGCCGAACTTATGCCCGACGATTGGCAGGAGCCACTAGCCCGCATCCTGGCCGGGGATTACTGGATCGAAGAACGCCGCATGATACGCGCGTATGTTGAACGCATCGTTGATAATGCGACTGATCCTAACGCTGTGCGCCAACGCCTTTCCGAGCACGACGCGCTCAATGATGTCGTGCTCAGCCGTGGGGACGTGGCGCGCGTCGTGCGCATTAGTGTCAATCTAGATGACGGTTATCTGACCACCTACACGTGCGATGGCCTGATTGTGAGCACAGCCACGGGCAGCACAGGCTATGCATTGGCTGTCGGTGGTCCAATTATGCCCCCAGAATTACCCAATATCCTAGTGATCCCCATTGCGCCGCATCTGAGCATGGATCGGGCCGTGATCCTCTCGGAAGGTTCGACCGTACGGCTGCGTGCCTATAGTGATTACCGGGCCATTTTGACAGTGGATGGGCAAGTTGTGGTGGAGATGGGCGAAAACGATGAGGTTGTCGTGGTATGTAGTCCGCATGTGGCCCGTTTTGTGCGCATTCGTGACCGCAGCTATTTTTACCAGGCGTTGATGGATAAGTTACGCTGGGCAGGGCAGGATTGAATGGTTAATGATTAACGCATGTTACGCAGGGACGGCAAGGCACCCAAAGGGTTCCCGAACCCCTGCCTGGTACACAAAGTGCGTTGAAACGCACTGGCACTTTAACACGTTTCAACGCACTTTGTGTACCAGAGGGTGAATTCATGCACCGCTTCGTGCGTAACATGCGTTATGAATGGATAGTGGTGAATTGTTAACGCTATAAGTAAGCACATAGCAGGCGAGCACACATACAAATTCTTGCAATAATGCTATTATTTTTTCTATACAAAACCATGACAAACTTAATACAGTGTAAAGTAAATAAATTGATATTTTACTTTGGAGACCCGGTCGCTGACCAACCCTGTCACGCCAAAGGCGATGACCTACGAATTATCAAAAATTTTACTTTACACTGTACTTAACCATTATGAAGAATTATTACAAAATCCTCCAAATTGATCCTGCGGCTGAACCGGAAATGGTTGAGGCAGCTTATCAGCGGCTTGCGCTTAAATATGATCCCGACCAGAATAAATCGGTCGATGCTACCGCGCGTAGGCAAGCGATAGATGAAGCGTATGCGGTTCTGAGTAATGTGCATAAACGGCTAGATTATGATCGCGATTTCTTTGTCCAGGCTACAGTCGGCCAGACTATCGCTGATCAGCCACGGCCAACGGTAGTCGATCCGCAAAGCGCAACAAGCACGACCATCAATCAAACGCCGGTGGGCGCGGCAGAAATGCTCTATTGCGCCAACCATCCCAACGTGGAGACTTTGCTGCGCTGCAACAAGTGCGGCAAGCCGATTTGCACGAAATGTGCGGTGCGCACCGCGGTTGGTTTTCGTTGCAAAGAATGCATTCGCGCACAGCAAGGCATCTATTACAACGCGGAAGTTTGGGATAATCCGATTGCGCTGATTGTCAGCCTGGCGGTAACTATGATCGCTACGCCAATCGCCGGACGTCTGCTCGGGGGTTTTGGTATCCTCGGCATTATTCTGGCCCTGGTGATTGGGTCAGGGGCCGGTGGCTTGCTGGCACAGATCATCCGCACAGCAGTCCAGCGCCGCCGAGGTCGCCTGCTCCCTTATTTTGCGCTGGCCGGCATTGTGCTGGGCGTCCTTGGTGGCAGCGTGTTCGCGGCTCTGCGTTTTGGCTTTCCCCTGTTCAGCTTACCGCTGCTGATCTTTGCTTTCTTAGTGACGACCACGGCTTACCAAATTTTACGATAACGCCAACGTACAGTCCATTCTGCGCGGCAGGGCGATCGAGAACTTCAGACTTGACAGGTGCGCCGCCAGCGTGGACTCGCTAAAAGCCAACTGGTGGGCGGCGCACCTGTCAAGTCTATGCGTTAAACAACGTTCGCGATTGCCCTATTCTGCACGGTATAAATGCTTGCATCGGCTCAGGGCTTGTGCTATCATGCCCATTGTTAAGCTGCCTGTCATCTCATAAGGGGAAGAACTGTGCCTATGTACTCTCGTCGGATTTTGGGTCTGCTCATCACCGCCATGTTGTTGGTGGCCTGCACGCGCGACCGGGCAGCACCCGAAGCTACCGCCACCTTGAAACCGCCCGATGCACCAGTGGCTGCCACGAAGAGCGGGACAGAACCAGACGTCACGATTACGACACCGACAACAGACACTGCGGCGGCCGCGGTGACTTCGACGCCGGCCACCGATCAAGCCGCCCAGGCCGTAAAACAATCTACACCAGACGCCGTCACTACACCTGTTACCACTGACTATATTGTCAAAGCAGGCGAAACGCTCACGGTAATCGCTGCTCAATTTAGAACGGATGTCGACACGCTGCGCCGGCTTAATTATCTGGTCGATGATAACGTCTTTTCCGGCCAGATTTTGCATATACCAAATCAACCTGGTGCTAATTCGAGCAGTCAGGTGAGTAACGCAACACCAGATAGTAGCACCGGTGACGCAACAACCAGCAGCGCGGCCTACCTTTATACGGTGCAAGCAGGTGACACGTTGGGAGCGCTGGCCCAACGCTTTGGCGTCAATACCGCAAAAATTATCTCCGCCAATAACCTAACTAATCCAGACAACTTGTTGGTGGGTAGCAAACTCATCATCCCAGATTATCAGGCTGCCCAAATTGATGCCGCGACCGCTGGGACCGGTACGCCATCGGCAAGCAGTGATGAAGGCGTGGAGCATATTGTGCAGCCGGGTGAAGGTTTGCTGCAAATTGCGGAAAAATATGGGGTCGATGAAGGAGCGCTGGCTGAGGCAAATGGGCTTAATAATCGCAACTTGCTGCGCGTAGGACAAAAGCTCATTATTCCCGGCATTACACCCAAGCAAGCGGCAAAAGCGCTTGGCAAAATTCATGTGGTGCAAGCGGGCGAAAGCTTGGCCGGCATCGCCGTGCAATATGGCGTAACGGTCAACGAGATGGTTACGCTGAATAATCTTGCCAATCCCGATGCGATTTCCGTAGGCCAAGAATTGATCGTCCCTGGCCAATAGTCCTACTATAGAAATAACTGAAAAACTTATTCGTCCGCCAGCACAACTGACGGGCATTTTTTTGCCATGTTATACTGCATTTTGGTGACTTTTTAAACAGGCACAAACACAATCGGAATAAATAATGAAGGCACTTGAAATTTATCTGACTGAGCTTCTGAAATTACGCAATCTTGCTGTCGCAGAAACGTCAAAATACTCACTTCTCCAAAATCTGTTAAATACCATCGGCTCGCAGGTCAAACCCAAAGTCAAAGCGGTGATTCACCCCAAAGATACAGGGGCGGGTCTGCCAGATTTGGGGTTATTTGATGCACATCAACCAGATGGCCAGCAACCTGCGCATGGTGTGGTCGAGGCCAAAGCGACAAGCGAAAATATCGATAAAATTGCACGGAGTGAGCAAGTAAGACGTTATGTCAAACATTATGGGCAGGTGCTTGTTACGAATTACTTTCAATTTGCATTAGTCACGCGAGACGCCAATGGCGAACCTGTCATTGAAGAGCGCTTTTCTCTGGCTACGAACGAGGCAGCCTTATGGACCGCTGCCGGCCAGGTGCACAAACTGGCAGAAGAACAAGGGGCAATGCTGACCGAATACGTGTTGCGCGTCTTGCACCGCAACGCGACGTTGGTCGAGCCGCGTGATGTAGCGTGGATTCTGGCTTCGTATGCCCGCGAGGCCCATATTGCTATCAAACGCATTGATCCCACGCTCTCTGAGTTTGCGTTGATTCGAGACGCTCTACAGGAATCGCTCGGCATCACCTTTGATAGCCAGGCCGGTATTCAGTTCTTTCGTTCGACATTGATCCAAACCCTTTTCTATGGCATCTTTTCCGCCTGGGTGTTGTGGAGCGAGACCAACCCGCCGCCGGAGGATCGTTTCAATCTTTGGCGCGATACACGCCGTCAAGCTGTACCAGTTTTGAAAGAACTGTTCTATCAGTTAATCGATCCCGATAAGTTGACCGCATTAGGCATTGAGAACCTGTTGCTTTACACCACGGATGCGCTCAACCGGGTTGAACGAAGCGCCTTTTTTGCCCGGTTTGACAGCCAAGCGGCTGTCCAATATTTTTATGAGCCGTTTCTAGAAGCATTCGATCCAGAACTGCGCAAGCAGTTAGGCGTATGGTACACACCGCCCGAAATCGTCGAATATATGGTGGCGCGCGTGGACAGCGTACTCCAAACCGAGTTAGGCATTGAAGCGGGCTTAGCCGATCCCAATGTTTATGTACTCGATCCCTGCTGTGGCACGGGTGCTTATCTGGTGGCCGTGCTGAACCATATCTACCAACGCGTTTTGAACAACGGCGAAGGCGAATTAACCGCCGCCCATGCCGCCCGCCAAGCGATCACAACCCGAATTTTTGGGTTTGAAATTCTCACGGCGCCCTTTGTGGTGGCGCATTTGCAATTGAATTTAATGCTCGCGCATTGGGGTGTGCGGCTGGATAGCTGGCGTGATGAGCGCAGCCCTGGCTATGAACGCGTCGGTGTCTATCTGACCAATGCGTTGACTGGCTGGCAACCGCCGAAAGACCAACCGAAACAACTTTTTCTCCAGGGGCTTGAACGCGAACGCGATGCCGCCGAGGTGATTAAGCGCGGCAACAAGATCCTCGTTGTGCTGGGCAATCCACCATATAGGGCTTTTGCAGAAAAACCTTCTAAGGAAGAAGATGGATTGATTGAACCGTACCTAAAGGGACTCAGAGACGAATGGGGCATCAAGAAAAGCAATTCTCACGAACTATATATCCGCTTCTTACGCCTAGCGGAACGTTGCATTGCTGAGATGAATGAGACAGGTCGCGGTGTAGTTTGCTACATCTCCAATTTTTCCTATCTAAACGATCCATCCTGGGTGGTGATGCGCCGTCGTTTTCTAACTGAATTCGACAAGTTCTGGTTTGATTGTCTGAACGGTGACAGCCGCGAGACCGGCAAGCAGATTCCCAAAGGCTTGCCAGGGGCAGGCACAGCCGATCCAAGTGTCTTCTCGACCGAGTTCAACCGGGAAGGCATTCGTGTGGGCACGACAGTCGCTATGATGGTACGTAAATCCCACCATGATTCCGCGCCAACCGTGTGCTATCGAGATTTCTGGGGCGTCACCAAGCGGACTGATCTTGCTCATAGTTTGACCAGCGAAAATTTTGACGCACAATATCGGATCGCCACACCAACCCAGGCAAACCGTTATTCGTTCCGTCCCCAAAGCGTCAGTGATCTCTATTTGACCTGGCCAAAGTTGACCGATTTGTGCGCACTGCCGCCCTTCAATGGCCTGATGGAAAAGCGCGGCGGGGCTTTGATCGATATTGACCAGAAAGCGCTTGAACGGCGCATGCGCGCTTACTTTGACCCAGCGCTTGAATGGCCTGCTTATCAGGCGCTAGGTTATGGCTTGACAGAATCGCAAGCTAGATTTGACCCGCGAACAGCCCGAAAAAAGGTACTCACGATTGAAAAGTTCGATGAGCAGCGGATTCGCCGCTATACGCTTCGTCCATACGACACACGCTGGTGTTATTACACACCAGTCAGGCCGATCTGGAATGAACCACGTCCTAACTTGTGGGCGCAGTGTTGGGCAGGCAATAGCTTCTTTTTATCGCGTCGTATAAGTGGAACATCAGATGAAGGGGCCCCTTTTTTCTTTTCTCGTATTATCGGCGATGATCATTTATTAAAAGTAGATGCAAGCTTTTTTCCGATTCAATTGAAGAATGGCAAACGTTTGGAGTCAAAAGAACAAGTATCCCTATTTGACGTTGCAGGTGAAGAACCGGCAGAAGATAAACCAGTGGCCAATCTTTCCGAAGCGGCCCGCACGTATCTTGCCCACATGGGCATCAATGATCCTGATGTCGATCAAGCAACCGCTGCTCTGATCTGGCTGCACGCGCTGGCGATTGGTTTTTCACCAGCCTATCTCAGCGAACATGCGGACGGCATTCGCGGGGATTGGCCGCGGATTCCGCTACCCGCCAATAAAGAATTGTTCCTAGCATCGGCAGCGCTCGGCCGGCAAGTCGCCGATCTGTTGGATACTGAAACGCCAGTGGTTGGCGTGACAACGGGCCAAGTGCGTCAGGAATTGCGCCCGGTGGCGGTATTGGTAACGAGGCAAGGAAAAGAGGTCAATTACAGCGTCAATGTAGGTTGGGGCCATCATAGTCAGGGTGATGTAGTAATGCCAGGGCGCGGTCGTTTGACTGTTGTAGACAATGCGTATGATGTGTATCTTAATGAAACAACTTACTGGCGTCACGTCCCGACCAGCGTTTGGGAATACACAATAGGCGGTTACCAGGTACTCAAAAAGTGGCTCAGTTATCGTGAAGCAACGGTGTTAGGCCGTGCGCTCCAGCCTGATGAAACGCGTGAGTTTATGCATATTGCGCGACGCATTGCCGCGCTATCGGCGCTGGAACCCCAGTTAGACGTAAATTATCGTGCGGCGACTTTGATAAGCCAACCGCCCGAACCTGCGCAGTAGGGCACGCCATGACGTGCCCTACTGCGCAGGAAACCCTACCGGCTTACTCCGGTGTCACATAAGCGGCCGTAATCCCACCATCCACCATGAACTCTGTCCCCGTTACAAAAGAAGATTCGTCCGACGCCAGATAGAGCGCGGCGTAGGCTATCTCTTTCGCCTCGCCAAAGCGCCCCATTGGAATATGGACCAGACGACGCTGTTTCTTTTCCGGCGTATTGAGATATTTCATGAGCAATTCGGTATGTAACGGCCCTGGACAGAGCGCATTGACGCGAATGTTTTCGCGTGCATGAATCATGGCCAACTCACGCGTCATGGACAGGACGCCGCCTTTGCTGGCGGTATAGGCGAGTTGCGGTGTGGCTGCCCCCAACAGCGCAACAAATGACGCCGTGTTGATGATCGAACCGCCACCGGCGCGGCGCAAGGCGGGAATGCCATATTTGCAGCCCAAAAAGACGCCTTTCAAATTGATCGCCATTGTCAAATCCCAGACATCTTCCTTGGTATTGATGGCGTCATCATCGTTGGCATGGCTGATACCCGCGTTGTTAAAGAGGATATTTAATTTACCAAAGGTAGCTTCAGCGGTCTTGACCATGTTTTCACATTCAGCCGCTTTGGAAATATCCGCGCGTACATAGGTGGCCTGACCGCCAATCTGCTGAACCATCTGGACCGTTTTCTGCCCGGCATCATCGTTCACATCGACCACGACAATCTTTGCACCCTCTTGAGCAAAGAGCAAAGCGGTCTCGCGCCCAATGCCGCTGCCGGCGCCGGTGATTAAAGCTACTTTATCTTGCAATCGCATGGAATGAAATCTCCTTAATTGTGAATTGTGAATGGCAAATTGTTAATGGTATCCACCAATTGATCCTTCATTAACAATTAGCCATCCACAATTCATTATTCTTTTAGTCTGGCTGCCTCCACTAACGCATCGAACAGACGTTGTTGCACAGGATCATGCATTGCCGTGGCCTCAGGATGCCATTGTACGCCGATCAACCAGGGATGATCCGGTTTTTCGACTGCCTCAATCGCGCCATCTGGGGCATAGGCCACCACTTTCAAAAAATTTGCTGCATGGCGAATGGCCTGATGATGCCAAGAATTCGGTGTGATGTTGGTGGTTGCCAAGATCGCAGCCAACTGGGAATCAGGTTCAAGCTCGACAGCATGCGCAGCCCAGATGCTCCGTTCATCGCGATGCGCAATCTGTTCCCCCACAATGTCGGGCAAATGTTCAATCAACGTGCCGCCCAGCGCCACATTCATCACCTGAATACCGCGGCAAATACACAAAGTCGGTCGATTGTGTTCAACCACCAAACGCGCCAGCGCCAATTCCATTTCATCCCGTTGCGGATCGATGCCATAGACCATTTTATGCGGCAAGCCATCGTAATGTTCAGGGTCAAGATCTGGGCCACCGGAAAGAATGAAGCCATCCAACCGGCTTAACAGTTCGGGCACATTTGCCTCGCCCGGCGGAATCAATACGGGAATACCCCCCGCACGGCGCACAGCATCGACGTATTCAGCCGGTACGGTATAGGCATTATATTCGTTGCGGCCATAAGTTGTAATACCAATCAGTGGTGAGGTCATAGATAGTCCAAAGGATAGGAGATTGACGATTTTTGATTGACGAAGTGACATCGTCAACGAAGCAACCTCGTCAATCGTCAATCAAAAATCGTCAATCGTCAATTCCCTAGATTCGCTCAAAATACCGTTTCATTTCCCAATCCGTCACCGCCGTGTCAAAGGCAGCCTGCTCGACGCGGTAGGTTTTTGTATAATGCTCGACGACTTCGGTGCCTAAGACACGTTTGGTAAAATCGCTCTGCTCGAAAAGGTGAGTCGCATCGCGCAACGTTCTCGGCACATGGGGCAACTGCTGTGCGCTATAAATATCACCCTCAAAGACCACCGGCGGCTCAATCTGATTGGCGATCCCGTCCAGGCCAGAAGCCAACGCCGCCGTATAAGCGAGATAAGGGTTGCAATCCGCACCGGGCACGCGACACTCGATACGCAAGCTGCTGCCATGACCCACGACCCGAAAGCCGGCTGTGCGATTATCATGACTCCAAGCAATGCGTGTGGGCGCCCATGAGCCAGCCTGGTAACGTTTATAGGAGTTGATGGTAGGCGCATAAAAGACCATCAATTCCGGCAAATGCTGGAGCCACCCACCCAGAAACCAGCGAAACGTATCACTAGCCGCAATCGGTCCTAATTTTTCATCACCAGCAAAGGCATTCTTGCCATCCGACCAAAGACTTAAATGAATATGACTGCTGGAACCTGCGCCGCTGGCGGCATATTTCGCCATAAACGTGACACTGATGCCCATTTGATCAGCAATTTCTTTTAAACATTGCTTGTAGATCACATGCCGATCCGCCATCGTCAACACGTCGCCATACCGCACATTTAACTCGTGTTGGCCCAGGCCCCACTCACCCTTGGAATTTTCAACCGGCACGCCCGATTGCTTCAAATGGCGGCGGGCCGCACCGTTGAATGCTTCTTCGCGCGTCCCCTGCAACACATGGTAGTCTTCGATATACCAGCCGGCTGGCGTCAATTCCTGGTAAGCTTTGTGCGCCGCATCGCGATAGGAATCCTGAAAAATGTAATATTCCAACTCGGAAGCTGCCATCGTTGTATAGCCCAGTTGTGTCGCCTGTTCAATCTGGCGGCGCAACATCGAGCGCGGGGCCAAGGTCACCGGTTGATGCTGGGCTTCATCTTCAACATCACAAAGTACCAGCGCAGTCCGATCCAGCCAGCTAGCCAAGCGCAACGTGGCCAAGTCGGGCACCAGATGAAAGTCCCCATAGCCACGTTCCCAGTTAGCAAAGCGATAGCCAGGCACTGGTTCCATCTCCATGTCCACCGTCAGCAGGTAGTCGCAGCCATGCGTTCCACCCTTCGCCGTCTCCTGCAAAAAGAATTCTGCATCAAAGCGTTTACCCATAAAACGGCCATAGTGATCGGTAAACACGACCAACACCGTATCAATTACGCCACGGTCAACACTCGCAGCCAGTTGCTCTAAGGTCAACATACCCTGTATTTGTGCCATGTACCATCTCTTTCTATCTTTAATTTCAAATAGCTTTTGTCGCAATGTAACAT
>JBBREZ010000083.1:0-18112 GCA_038225095.1 Caldilineales bacterium | reverse complement strand
TTCACCGCTTGCGGGGTCGCCCAGCAATAAGGCTTTCAATTTGGCGATTTCTTGCCCGCGCCCAATAAAACTCGCAAGGGGCAGCGGAAGATTGCTATGCGCAGCGGCCGACGCAGGTTTGCGCCTTTGCGGCTGTTGGCTGCGCCGGTAGAGCGCCACAGTTTCCGGGGCCGGTTCGACATCCAGTTCTTCGCGCAGGGCGCGCACGCAGGCTTCATACTGGCGCTGAGCGGCCGCGCGGTCACCGGTGACGATGTAACAGAAGAGTAAATGTTGGTGGGCGGTCTCTTCGGCGGGGTCTAAGCATAAAATACGGTGGGCGGTCTCGATCGTCTGGACATAGTCGCCCTGGGTACGCCAGTGTTGCGCCAGTTGTAAGAGTACGCGCAGATAAAGTTGACGCAACGCTTCGCGCTCGCGCAAAATCCAGTCGTCGTAAAAACCATCCAGTAAGTCGCCCCGGTAGAGGTCGAGATCAATCAGACTAGGGTCAGACGTGGGTGCCTCTAGGAAACGTTGCGCCTGCCGGCGAAAGATAACCGCATCCGCCCACAGCAGGTAAGTAGGGTTGAACTGAGCGGTATCACGGTCTGCCAGCAGGCAAGTTTCACCAATGGCCTTGCGCAGTGCGCTCAAGGCCGTGCGCAAGGAGCGCTGGGCTTTTTCGTCGACCGCGTCACCCCAAAACAAGGTAACCAGCCGCTCGCGGGGATGCGTTTGCGGGTGCAACACGAGATAGACCAACAGCGCTGCTGTTTTGCGCGTGGGCAAGGCGATAAATTGACCGTTAACCTCAATTTCGAACTGCCCTAGACAGCGCAGCAACAATTGCTTATCCATGGGAGGGTCACCGCAGATGATATAAACATGGCAAGGCGCCATCACTTGAAATTGTCGCACTTGCCCCAATTCATTTGCAATCATGCCTGTATGCTGGCAAAGATTGTAGCACAATTAAACAGAACGGATCAAACGACTTGGCGGTAAGCAACGACATAAATTTGTAGTGGGTGGGTGGGAAGAGGATGAACTACTTTGCGCTGAGGAATCAATAACACAGACCGAAAAACCTGAACGCAGAGGACGTCGAGAAAATTCTTGGCGTCCTCTGCGTTCTCTGCAATTGTTCGGCCCTAATTTACGCCATGTGCACAGGCGCGCCGCCTTGTTTGGCGGACGCTTGGATGGCATCCCAGAGGCGCGCCATGCGTAAGCCGACTTCCGGTGGACAAGGATTTTCCAGTTCGCCTTTGCGCACGCGCAGGAATTGTTCCCATTGCCCCTGTGAAGGTGGCAGCTCGACCATCGCCAGCGCATCTTGGCCTTCGCGTTGCAATTCTAGGAATTCGCCCCAGACGCCAGTGCGCACAATCGCTTTGGTGCAGAAAACGCGCACATCCGAATGGCAAGATTTGATCGCATCGCCACAGCCATTCATGGTCACAAAGACGCCAGAGCGGGTGCGCGCCATCACTGTGCCCAAAATATCGACGCGCGTGCCGCGATTGTCCAGCCAGGCCGCGACTTCGACGAAATCCTCACCGACCAGATCGGTGACGGTGTTCAGCATGTGAGCGCCGGTGTCAAACAGGAAACCACCGCCGGCAATCACCGGATCTTGCCGCCAAGCGCCGGCCGTTCCTTGCTTCCAGTTCTGCCAAACCGTGGCGCTCACATTCATAATGTTGCCCAGGTCGCCGGAGCGCAGCATCTTTACAGCCGTGCGAACTTGCGGCGAAAGGCTGCCATTGAAGGAAACCACCAGCAGACGGCCTGTCTTATCGCGGGTCTGAATCAAATCCTCGGCCTCGGCGGCATTCATTACCATCGGCTTTTCCAGCAACACGTCAAGGCCAGCTTCCAAACAGGCTTTGGCCTGATCATGATGCATGTTGTGTGGCGTAATAATAAAAGCGGCGTCCAACTCATCCGCATGATCCTTTAGCACTTTGTTCAGATCAGGTTCATTCGGCGGGGGTGTAATACCCATCTCTTCCATCTTGTCACAGAACAGTTCATATGCCTGCCCCGATGGTTCGCAGACCAAGCTGATCTCGGTGGTGTCTTGCTGCTTTGCGATGCGGGTAGTGTGGTGGCGCGCCATACCGCCGGTGCCCACCATTACCATTTTGACGCGCTGTCCCTCTTTGCTCATCTTATATCCTTCTTTCTACAAAATTATCAATAAAATCGTTGGCATCAATCGTTTCGCTGCTGCACCCGGTCAATTTAAGTTTTGGCACAAAGCTATAAATCGATATCGTGCCATACTTGCCCCCTTTTTGTCTAGTCAACTAATATGACAGCGCAAGGTTGCGCGCAAGGGCGGAGCAAGCACGCCGCGTGCGCATGGTCCGGCCCGTAGGCGTGCCGGCTCCGCTGTGGTCTACCGATTAACAACCTGGCGCTGTCATACTCAGGCCAATCCAAGCAATCAATAATGCTCCAGGGATCGAGACTTGACAGGAGGAAAGGACCCCACGACTCGACTGCCGTTCGGCAAGACTTCGGCGTGCGCTCAGTCGAACGCTCACGGCCCGGTCGGGGTCTGAGACTTCGGCGTGAGCTCAGTCGAACGCTTGCCGAAGACCGCCGAACGTCCGGTCAAGCGGGTGCCCTCTGGGCGCGATAGGTCTAGCCCGTATCCTTATTGATTTGGAATGGCCTAAATCCGCGTTTTTCCTGCACCTTCAGCAGGTGCAGCTCAGGTTGGGGCAGGCAGCGGGCAGCGCACTGGTCATCACTTGCGTTGGATAACCCAGCTCGGCCTGACCAGGGCAATGCACGCAGGTAGTCGCGCCCCAATCTGAGACACACTCCCTTCAGGCTTCTGATTTGTTCTATTCATTCCGTCGCCCTACAATAAAGTGCACAGAAAGGAACGAAACCTTGTGAATGAACAGCCAATCACCTACCAATTAATGCTCGCCTCGGCCAGCCCGCGCCGCCAACAGTTTCTGCGTGACTTGGGCCTCAATTTTACGATCAAAGTCGCCGATATTGATGAAACACCCCAGCCCAACGAAGCGCCCATTGCCCTGGCCCAGCGGCTGGCCGAAACGAAGGCGCGCACCGTTGCCCAGCGCTTGCCGCAAGATGATCGGCCGCGCCTGATCATCGCCGCCGACACGGTGGTGGCATTGGGCACAACCCTATTGGGCAAGCCAGCGCACGCTCAGGAAGCCACTGAAATGCTCGTTGTGTTACGTGATAAAATTCATGAAGTTCATACCGGCGTGAGCGTCTTTGCTACCGACAGTTGCCAACAACGGACGCTTGTCAACACGACAAGCGTCCGTATGCGTAACTATACCGACGCCGCGCTTGCAGCCTATGTCGCCACCGGTGATCCGCTGGACAAGGCCGGCGCCTATGCGATCCAACACCGCGAGTTTGATCCCGCTGCGGCCCTGGACGGTTGTCTTGCGGGCGTGATGGGCTTGCCGCTGGGCGACCTGCGCGATCTGCTCGCGACGTTTGGCGTTGCCCTGCCACAGCCGGTTGCGCTGGCCTGCACGCGTCATGGTAATTTTGGGTGTTGTCAACAATAGTGCGCGATAGCCTACGGATCAATCCATTAATTTATGCTATAAGTGGTGTAAGACGATGAGATCGAGTCGAACGTGCCGGGGCAACCAGGGCTCCCTCATCCCGATCGGTTCCCATCCGTCCCCGGCATGTTACTGGCTCGGATTGATTATCAGTAAAATTTATCATGACTACACGAATTAAATACGATCCCCCACTCCTAACCCTAACCGAATCCGGTCTTTACTGTGCCGCGGGTGATTTCTATATCGATCCCTGGCGATCTGTACCGCGCGCCGTGGTCACCCATGCGCACTCGGATCATTGCGTCTATGGCTGTCAAGCTTATTTGGTGGCGCAGGAGGGCAAGCATGTCTGTCGTGTGCGCCTGGGCGAGACCGCCGTGATCCAGACCGTGGCCTACGGTGAAGCCACCCACCTGAATGGCGTGCGCGTTTCTTTGCATCCAGCGGGCCACATTCTTGGTTCGGCGCAAGTGCGTGTAGAAGTTCAAGGGGAAGTTTGGGTGGTTTCCGGTGATTATAAGCGCGAAACGGATGCCACCTGTACAAGCTTTGAAGTGGTGCGCTGTCATCACTTTATCAGTGAAGCCACGTTTGGCCTGCCGATCTATCACTGGCAACCATCAGATGAAATTTTTGCGCAGATCAACCAATGGTGGCGCAGTAATGCTACGCAGGGCAAATCCAGTATTCTCTATTGTTACGCGTTGGGCAAGGCGCAGCGCGTGCTGGCTGGCATTGATCCATCGATTGGCCGCATTTTTACGCATGGTGCAGTAGAGCGACTCAATCAAGCTTATCGCGCCAGCGGTGTTGGCTTGCCCGAAACAACTTATGCGCTGGCGGTTGGCAAAGTTGATTATCGCGGCGCGCTCATTATTGCGCCCGTTTCGGCGCGCGCAACCACGTGGGTCAACCGCTTTGGCGATCATGCCTCCGGGTTTGCCTCAGGTTGGATGCGGATTCGGGGCGCGCGCCGCCAACGGGCCGTTGATCGCGGTTTCGTCCTTTCCGACCACGCCGATTGGGACGGCTTGTTAGCGACGATCAAAGCAACCGGCGCTGAACGCGTAGGCGTCACGCATGGCTACACGGCGGTGCTCGCCCGCCGTCTGTTAGAACTGGGCATAGATGCGTATGCTATCGAAACCCGTTATCGTGGCGAGACGAACGATGCGCCAGAGGCAGAACTAGCGAGTGAGGCGTAGAGGAAGGAGGAGACAAGGAGACACGGGACAAGGAGATTTTGTCTCTCTATCTGATAGACAAACCAAATAAAGGTTGCACATTTGTAGAGGCACGGTATACCGTGCCCGTCCAGTTGGATTGTGCAGAGTCTATTTGGTTTGTCTATTAGGATTAAGAATACAAGGTTAGGAATTAGGTCTCCTTGTCTCCCGTTCTCCCGTTCTCCTTGTCTCCCGTTCTCCTGTCTGCTCAACGTTCTCTGTGTAATCGTTTTTTATAGTGTATGCGTAACGTGAGCTATCTGATCATTCATCACCCAAAACCGTATGAAAGCATTTGCCGATCTCTATACGACCCTCGACGAAACCAATAAGACCAACGCCAAAATCGAGGCGCTGCGCATCTATTTCCACAGTGCGCCGCCGGAAGATGCCGCCTGGGTGCTCTATTTTCTGATCGGACGCCGACCGCGGCGCGCGATCGCCGTGCGCAAACTGGCGGAATGGGCCGCGCAGAAAGCCAATATTCCCGATTGGCTTTTTAGCGAATCGTATGATGCTGTTGGCGATATCGCCGAGACGATTGCGCTCATGCTGCCAGAAACCGGCGCGATTAGTGAATTGCCGTTGCATGAATGGGTGGAGGCGCGCCTGCTACCCTTGCAAGGTTTACCAGAGCCGGAACAACGTGCGATCATCCTCCAAGCATGGCGTGAGCAAAGTCGTCAGCAACGTTTTATCTGGAACAAGTTGATTACCGGAGCATTCCGCGTAGGCGTCTCGCAAAAGCTGGTCACACGCGCGCTGGCCGAGGTCAGCGGCATTGACGAAGCGACGTTATCACACCGCTTAATGGGCCAATGGGAGCCAACGCCCGCCTTTTATCAGGCTTTGCTGGCGTCTGAAGTTCAGGATGCGCAGATCAGCCGCCCCTATCCCTTCTTTCTCGCCTATCCGCTCGAAGGCGACCCTGCCACAGCACTTGGTGAAATTCAGCAATGGCAAATCGAATGGAAATGGGATGGCATTCGCGCCCAGTTGATCCACCGCGAAGGCCAGATTTTTCTCTGGTCGCGCGGCGAAGAACTCGTGACTGACCGTTATCCAGAAGTTGTCGAAGCCGCGGCCAACCTGCCGGATGGGGTAGTGCTCGACGGCGAACTGTTACCGTGGAAAGCCGGTGCTGTCTTACCCTTTGCTAAATTGCAACAACGCATTGGGCGCAAGACACTCGGTAAAAAATTACGAGCCGATGTGCCGGTGGTCTTGCTTGTCTATGATTTGCTCGAATACAACAGCGTGGACTGGCGCACCCAATCTTTACACCAACGTCGCGCCCAGTTGACCGAAATTGTCCAGGCCCTTCCGCAAAGTCCGATTCTACTTTCGCCCTTGATCCAAGTCGATACATGGGCAGCATTGGCGCAGCAAAGGGATGAAAGTCGCGGGCGGATGGTCGAAGGCGTCATGCTCAAGCGCATAGATTCGCCGTATCGCGTCGGACGGCAGCGCGGCGATTGGTGGAAGTGGAAGATCGAACCGTACACGGTGGATGCCGTGTTGATCAACGCGCAACGGGGCTCTGGCAGGCGCGCCAGTCTTTATACGGATTACACTTTCGGCGTCTGGGATGATGCGGGCAACTTGATCCCGTTTGCCAAAGCCTATTCTGGATTGACCGATGCGGAAATTCGCCAGGTGGACGCATTCATTCGGCACAACACGTTAGAAAAATTTGGGCCCGTGCGCACGGTGAAACCAGAGTTGGTCTTTGAACTGGCTTTCGAGGGGATCCAACAGTCGTCACGCCACAAATCAGGGATTGCGGTGCGCTTTCCGCGCATTTTACGCTGGCGACAGGACAAACCAACGACAGAGGCGGACACGCTGGCGACCATTCGCGCCATGTTGCCGACGGAAGCGTGAGTCACAGCGTGGCAAGCCAGTGCCGTACCTCAGCTACGCAGGCATGATTTAGCTGCTCTAATACGCCAAACTTTCTGTCCCAACCGACGAGCCATGTCAATATCACCCTGGGCTTAGCGCGCCTTCGCAAACCGCTTTTGGCATGGGCAAACATCCAGATGACATTCGCGTTCAAGGCGACGTTGAGCGACTCGCGCTAGGCTTGCTCTGCGGCCAGCCAGTTTGCTTGTTGCATCCGTAGATCGCCGTAGGCGTTTAGCGTTGTACATAAGGAAAGTGGGCACTCAAGCGAACGCGCCAGCTCCTGCAAGGCGCCAAACGCTTCGTTCACGTTTTTCCTTCTCTGTTCCAGAGAAAGCGGTTTATGTATCCGTTTCAAACGTTTCAATCAGTAAAGGTGGTTGATGCCGCTGAAAGCAAAATCCAGGGTTCCTTGTCATATGTTTGTCTAATTGGGCTCAACCGGATCTCAAGGGGTCGGCGCCACCTTCCGGGAAGCTGCATTCGACGGCCCAGTGCAGGCGACCAAAGCTTCCCGGAAGGTTTCTTTGTCAACCCCCTGCATGCCCGAAGAGCCTCTAATTGATAAACAGCGAAGCTACTGATTTTATTGATCAATAGTTTATACTGATTTATACAAGACATTTGACCTGATCATATGGCAAAGGATATCGTGAAGCATGGGCAAAACTACGAAAAAAGGTCATGCCGTTCGCCAAACGCTGGCCGAGGCGCAGGCTATGCAGGCCAAACGACTCAAAAAAGTTGAGTCTGCACTGACCAGCTTTGAAAAACAACAGCAGAAACTTATGGCGTTGGAAGCTGAGCTAGCGGCACTAGGCAGCCGTTATCTTGAATTAAGGCCAGCTACGCCCGACCAATCTGCCGCAGACAAGCGTGAACTAAGGCGGGTATACGTGATTGTGAACCCCAAAGCCAAAGCGCTGGCCGACGGCACGGTGCGCCTGGCAGAAATTGTGGAGGCGCTGCAGGCCGTTGGGATTGTGGCCGAGGTCGGCCTGAAAACTTCCGGCAAAGTGGCCCGGAAGCTGGCGCGCAACGCCGTCAAACGAGGTGATCCGCTGTTGATTGTTGCGGCAGGCGATGGCACCATTGCGGATATTGCCAGAGAATTGGTGGGCAGTCATACCAGTCTAGGTATTCTACCCATGGGCACGATGAACAATCTCGCCCATGCACTCGGAGTGCCGCTGGACCTGCGAGCTGCCTGTCGCCTGCTGGCCGTCGGGGTCACGCGCCATATCGACATGGGTCGTATGGTTACACCGGATCATCCGAAAGCTGTCTATTTTTTAGAGACGGCTGGGGTTGGCTTAAGCGCGCTGGCTGCGGGTATGGGCCAAGACTTGGAGAAAGGGCGTTGGGGCTCGTTGTTCGGCACGCTGACCCGGTTCTTCACGGCCAAAACTGCGCACGTTACCATTGGCTGTGACGACAAAGCACCGTTCGCGATGGAGACAAATATGGTAACGATCTCTAACTCGCCCTTTTTTGGGCAACAATTGAGCATAGCGCCTGACGCAAAAATGGATGATGGCTTGCTCGACCTTGCCCTCTATGAAGGCATGAACAAAATCGATCTGGAACGCTATTTCCTGGCCCTATTGGCTGGCAAACCGGTGAATGAACCGAGCGTTTGCTTACGTCGCGTGCGCACAGTGAAGATCACGGCAGATGAGCCGTTGGCGGCCAATGCAAGTCTGGATATATTCCCAGAACAGCGGGCGTGGGTCTTCGATGTAGTGCCGCGTGCCCTCTCCGTGATTGTCGGCAATGGCCGTGCCCTGCGGTGGCCATTCGAATCGGCTCCACTGGCACTAACCAATCCAACCCTTGAATCCCCCTGACATTTACCTGTTTCAGACTCATCTCGTAAAGGGAAAGTTATGATCATTCGATTTGCCTCGACTATGCTTCGTTTTGGCGGCTTGCTAGCGGTAATCCTGGGCCTCTTTTTCTGGGCCGGCTTCGCCCGCAAGCTCATTCCGCTGCATATCGCGCTTGGCCTGCTGGTCGTGCTCTCGCTCTGGCTGATCGGCATTGACCAAGCCTTCGCCGAGGGCGGCAGTCGGCTCATGGCGATTAGCGCCTTCGTCATCGGCCTGATCATACTTATTGTTGGCATCATGCAGACTTCGCTGCTAATCGGTCCTTTGCATTGGATTATTCAAGTTGTCCATCTGTTGCTTGGCATGCTTGCCGTTGGCATTGGTCAGGTGGGTGCCGTGCGCGCGAAGAAAGTCGCGCTTGCCCCGGCTGTCAGCTAAATCTAAATGAAGCCAAAAGGCCAGCGTTAGCGATGAGCAAACAGGCACAGTCTTATCGTATACTGCTCAAGTTGCTTTTCTGTTATATGGGAGAATGGTGACTGTGATTATTGTTCTCCAGCGCGATAGTCGGTGAACGTTGCGGGCGGAGTGTCCTGCAGGCTAGCCTAATTTCGTACAGCGCCAGCCAGTTTCAATTCTTTAATCAGTCAGGGGAAATTCATATGAGCATTGTCTTTACGATTCTACGTTGGCTTTTGGTTGTCGTTGGCATTCTGATGATCCTGTTGGGCGGGCTGTGGACGCTCCAGGGAGTCAACATTTTACCGGGCAGTTTTATGAGCGGCCAGTCCTTCTGGGCCATCACGGGCGTGCTGGTGCTGATTGTTGGGGCGGTGTTCTGTTATTTTGGGCTACGCCGCCGACCAGTGCGCCCGTTGGTCTAGGCGCAAGGCACCGTTGCAATGGTGGCAGCACTCACAGTTGTTCCAGTGCAACGGCCAGCCTTGTCACACTCCCCCTTCATTGGCGCCAGCATAGCCAAGCAGCAATCCTCCGCGTGACAGCGGCTCCAGGCTCAAACAGTAGATCGGTGAGACTTCGACCAAAAGCCACGAGCCTAATGGCCTATTTTTGGTCTTTCATCTTTTATTAGATCGCAGGATCAGAACCCCTTTCCATCAGGGTTCCTATCCTCATTGCGCTGTAATATTAAGCCATGTGCATCAAGTCTACGCCGTGCCTTTGAATCGGCGGTCCGCCCAACCTTGGGCATACTGAATTTGCATAATGTAGCGCACGCGTTCGGACAGATTGGGTGCGCCGCGATGCCAACACTGATGATTGGTCAAATAGATGTCGCCCGCTTTGCAGAAGACCGACTGGGGACCCTGCCCTTCAAATACGGGGTTTTCGCTTGGCTTGCGGCCTGAGTAGTGGCTGGTGAGCACGAATTGGGTGGGGCCATGTTCAATTTGGTCAATGTCGCTGAGGGCCACCTGCACCGTCATCCAAAAGACCGGCATACGCATGCGGGCATCGAAGCGGGCGATTTCGGCGGGCAGCGGAAATTCCAACACATCATCGACATGCCAATGAGAAATCGCTTGGCCCTGCCCGTTACGAATCACGTTCATCGCATTGAATTTGGCGTTAGCGCCCAGCACCGCTTCGACCACCTTCAGAATGGGCGGGTGGGCGGTCATCGCTTGGAAGAGCGGATCAAGTTCCTGACAATAGCGGAGGACAAACGCGTTGGCCGCCATCGTGAGGTGCTTGCGAGCCGTATTGGGATTGGCCGCGTATTCATCTGTTTTCGCACGCAGCGCGGCCACTTCAGCCGCCGTCAACACGGTGGGAATGACGACGCAGCCTTCGCGAAAAAATTCTTCTACAAGTTCCGGTAAAGCCTGGTAATTCTGGTCAGCTTCGGACTTATCTGAAATAGCACTGGCAGCAATCATCTTGAAAATCTCCTCATAGACAAATTATTTAAAAGCACCCCAATGAGGAGTCAGCGTTCGCTAACGCTGAGCCGTTCGCATTTTCTAATGCGAACTCCTCGAATGTACGGAGTTTATTTGGTTGTTCTATAACGGTAAGGCATCAGGCACAACTCGATCAGTTATCGCCGAAGATGTACGTATCCAGGAAGGCATTGCGGAATTTGCCCTGCGGATCGTAGGTGCGCAACAGGTCTCGGAAATCCGGCAGTTTGGGGTAACGCGCTTGCACAGCCGCTGGCGTCATTGTAAACAGTTTGCCCCAGTGTGGGCGGGCGTTGAAAGGCGCTAATTGTTCTTCGAGCAGGGGGAGCAACTTCTGGACGGCCAGCCAGTCCCTTTTCCAGGAAAAGTGAATGCCAATCGACGCCTGTTGGTAGGATGGGCTCATCCAGAGCGTGTCCGCAGCAATGGTGCGCACTTCGGAAATTAATAGACTCGGTTCCAGCTTTTCCTGTAAACTCGCCACAGCGCGCAAGGCCGCGACCGCGTGCTGACGGGGCACAAAATACTCGGTCTGCAACTCCGCGCCGCTAGCAGGCACGTGGTCCACGCGGAAATGCGGTAAGCGTTCATGCCACGGGCCGAGGATGCCCATCTGTACCGTGCACGGGTCTGCGGAGAGGCTGGCAAGCGGGTGTAAATGGCTGGACGCAACGGTTGCCTCGTAGAAATGGGGCGCCAGGGCCAGCGCCGTATCGTCCATGATCTGGCGCTTCAACCACACCTGGTTCACCCGTCCCTTTTGCCAGTCGGTGAACAGGCTGACACTGTACGCGCTGGCCGTGATGTCATCGAAGTTCGCTTCCAGTTGCGCCACGGGCAGATTTTCGTACACCTCTTGTTGCATCGCAAACAGCGGAACGGTGTCGAGCGTCACCTTTGTGACTACCCCCAACCCACCCAGCCCAACGACGGCCCCCTGAAATTGATCGCCGTGTTGGCCACGCGCAAGCACCACTATGTCACCGTTAGCCGTAACCAGTTCCAGCGCGGCAACGGCCGTCGCCAAATTACCATTGCCATCACCGGAGCCATGCGTGGCCGTCGCGCAGGCACCGGCCCCCGAGATATGCGGCAACGAAGCCATATTAGGGATAGCATAACCTTCGTTGTGCAGTTGTTGGCCGAGTTGACCATACGTGATCCCGCCATTGACGGTCACGGTGTTGCGCGCACGGTCGACCACCAGCGTGGGCGCAAGCTTCTGTAGCGAGATGTGATCTGCCGTCGTGTCGGCAATCGCGTTAAAGGAATGGCGTGAGCCGAGCACTTTCAATTTGTGGCTGCGGGCAACCAGTTCTTGGAGTTGCTCCACGGTTTCGGGAAAGTGCAAGCTGGCTGCCTTATACATGATGTTGCCAGCCCAATTATGTTGATTTTCAGTCATCTTTATGCTCCTATAATGCCGTAGAGGCGCTGCTTGCTGCGCCTTGTGGTCTGCATAGCAGGTGCAGCAAGCACGGGTACCCACTGGGTGTCTACGATTGTACGACTTTTAAATGGTTTATCTATCAGTACTGTGTGACCCAGGTAGTAAATCACGTTACGCAGCCGCAGGCAAGTATTGATGAAAGTTAAAACGTAACGATTCAGGCCTAGCACTGCACAGGTAGATCGGTAAACAGGAATACAGGGCATATTACCTGCTTCCGTCCCATCTACTGATGGGCGTCTACCTATCTACACAATGGCTGAACCGTTACGTTAAATTTCTTTTGGCAATGTGTAGTGAGCATCCTTCAGATGCGTCCTTTTTACCCGTAGGAGCGCATCTGAGGATGCTCACTACACAGGGTGATTACCGGTTTCAACCGCGGCGGCGGAACTACGCTTCACGACATCGCACAACAGCGCCTTATACACGGGAAACCCCGAAATCGGATCGCGATTCTCGAAGTCGGTAAGCGCATTAGCGTTGGCGCGCTGCCAGGCCAGCGGACCGAGCGGACCGCCACCGCCCATGTTGACTTCCACCGCGCCGGGCACAATGTCGGTGCTGATGCGCGCGTAAAACGGCACCTCGCCGCGCGGGCTAATCACCATCACCGCGTCGCCATCGGCAATGGCGCGTGCGGCGGCGTCAACCGCGTGGAGGTGCACCAGCGGGCGCGGTAATTTGTTGAGCAACCCAGGGATGTTATGGTGTTGCGAGCGGAAGTCAAAGTTGGTGCGCGCGCCGGAGTTGAAGACCAGCGGATAGCGGACGGCCAGTTCGGGATTGGCTAATGGTCCTTCGGTCGGCTCGGTGTAGACCGGCAGCGCGGCATAGCCATGGCTTCGCAACCATTCTGAAGTGATCTCGAATTTACCGGTGGGTGTGTTGAAGCCCAGCTTGCCATCCGCGCGCAACTCGCCCGTCGCATATTTGCGATAGCGCATCGGCGGCTCGGGGTATTGCACGCCTTCGGGATGGGCGAGCAGGTCGGCTAGATTGACGCCGGTGTCGTGCAGCGCATACTCGACCATCGCCCGCTCGGTTTGCGGCCACAGATAACCATAGCCCAAGTGTTGCGCTAGCTCGGCAAAGATCAAATAATCGTTGCGCGACTCACCCAGCGGCTCGATCACGCGTTGGCGGTGTTGTACATAACTGCCGTGGATGCCATAGGATTCAATTTCAAACTGCGAGGCAGCCGGCAACAAGATGTCCGCATACTGGCTATCAATCGTGGGAAAGCGATTGATCACCACCAAAAAGTCGAGCGCGTTGAGCGCCTGCCGCCATAAATCTGGGTTCGGCCAGGCCGTAATCAGCGAGCCGCCGCTGACAATCAGGCTGCGCAGCGGATAGGGTTTGCCTTCCAGGATCGCGCGCGGGAACAGTGCAGCGTGAGCCTCTTTGCGCACTTCATAGTAGATCGGATATTCGTCGGCGCCAATTGGTTTGCGCGCCTGCGCGGGTGGCTCGGTCAAGTTGCGGTTGAGTTTGAGTTGCGTGGGCATTTCAAAAAGTTTGCCACCGGGCATGTCTAAATGACCGGCCAGCGCTTGTAATGTGAACATGGCCCGAATCGCTTGTACGCCACTGTTGGAATATTCCAGGCCAGTGTAGCTGAGAATCGAGCAGCCGTGCGCCTGCGCCATGGCGCGCGCCAGCTCTAGCACCTGCTCGGCCGGCACGCCAGTGATCTGCGCCACACGTGCCGGCGTAAACGGTTGCACATATTCGCGCAGTTCGGCAAAGCCATGCGTCCAATGATCCACAAATTCATGGTCATACAGCTCTTCGTTGATCAGCACATGCAGCGCACCAAGCGCCAGCGCGCCGTCCGTACCAGGACGGATGCCAAACCATTCACAACGTAAGGCTTGCGCCGTCTCGCTGCGCCGGTGGTCGATCACAACAACGCGCGCGCCACGTTGTTGTGCACGGCGCAGTCTGGGTAAATTGATCGGCGAAGAGTCGGTCGCTGGATTCTCACCCCAGACCAAGATCAGATCAGCATTGTCCATGTCTTCGGTCATATTCAGCATATATTCGCCGAAGCAGGCGCGCGGGGCAATCATGCCGTAGGAGACATAACAGAGCGCGCCGACACCGCTGGCATTGGGTGAACCAAAAGGAAAGAGTACGGCGTTGGCCGAAGATTCAGTTGTGCCGGCCGGGGCGAACATCTCGTTCAAGCCATATTCAAAGTTGCCGCGCCCGGTGTAGATGCCAACGGCCTCTGGGCCATGTTCGGCGGCAATCCGCCGCAAGTTCTCGACAATCGTTGCATAGGCTTCGTCCCAAGTAATCCGTTCAAATTGATTGGAGCCCCGTTCGCCGATGCGCCGCTGTGGATATAGCAAACGGTCGGGCGAATAGATGATATCCGGCGTCTTCATGCCTCGTGTACAAAGGACGCTGTGCGGGTGATCCTTGAGCGGCAGCAAACGTTGAATGCGCTTATCGATCAGATGCACCTCGGCCCCGCAGCCTTCTGGGCATATCCCACACATACTGACAATCGTTGCTTGAGCTGGTTTTATGCTGGTTATCATCTAGTTTTTTGGCTTTCCAAATGGTGAATAGGAATTTAGTGATAAGACAAGCGCCATTAATGAACGTTGGTTGCAGCAAGCTAACCGATTGCTGACGCGCTTTGGCATTGCGCGAGAAACGGCAGGCGAACGATGTGATTAAGCCACTTTGCTGACGGAAGTATAGCACAAGGCCATAGAATTTCTCAAGAAAGTAAAGTTTATTACAAAAATGGCTGAAAATTGATGGCATCTTTCGGTATACTTGGCACACGATTTTGAAAATTGTGTACGATGAATTCTCACGACTGAGCGAGCTTGGATGACAACACAGAATTTGGTGCGCAACTGGTTTGCGACGCAAGGGTGGACGCCTTTTCCTTTTCAGGAAACGGTCTGGCAGACTTATGTAGCGGGCGAAAGCGGATTAATCCATTCGCCGACCGGCACCGGAAAAACCTATGCCGCCTGGCTAGGACCGCTAATGGCTTGGGTGGCAGAAAATCCGCCGCCCTACCGCACGACACGGCGCAATACGGCCCCACCGTTGCGCGTACTGTGGATCACGCCGCTGCGCGCCTTGGCGGCGGATACGGCCAGCGCGCTCGAGCGGCCATTGCTTGATCTCAACTTACCCTGGACCATCGAGACGCGCACAGGCGATACTACGGCGAGCGTGCGCGCCCGTCAAAACACGCGCTTGCCCACCGCCCTGATCACGACGCCAGAGAGCCTTTCGCTGTTGCTGGCGCGCGCCAATGCCGCCGAACTTTTTCGCGAGGTGCAGGCTGTAATTGTGGATGAATGGCACGAGTTGATGGCAACGAAACGCGGGGTGCAGGTGGAATTGGCGCTGGCGCGGCTGCGCCGCTGGCAGCCGCACCTCCGCACGTGGGCGCTTTCGGCAACGATGGGCAATTTGGACGCTGCGTTGCGCACGCTGCTCGGTGTAGCCGATTATACTACGGGTGAAATTCCTAGCGGGTGCCTGGTGCGCGGGGACATGTCCAAAGCGTTAATTTTTGATTCAGTTATCCCTGCGCACGTAGACCGTTTTCCGTGGGCTGGTCATCTGGGTTTGACCCTGTTGCCCCAAGTGTTAGCTATGATCGCGGCGCGCAAAAGCACGCTCGTGTTTACGAATACGCGTTCGCAGACCGAACGCTGGTTTCAAGAAATTCTAGCCGCGCGCCCAGAATGGGCCGGCGAAATTGCGTTGCATCACAGTTCGCTTGAACTGAAGACGCGCACGTGGGTGGAAAAAGCGTTGCGCGCCGGAGTGTTGCGCTGTGTGGTCTGCACCGCCAGCCTTGATCTGGGCGTCGATTTTCCGACCGTCGATCAAGTGTTGCAAATTGGCAGCCCCAAAGGCGTGGCCCGCTTGATGCAGCGCGCGGGGCGCAGCGGCCATCAACCCGGCGCCGTGAGCCGCGTCACCTGTGTGCCCGCGCATGCTCTGGAATTGCTCGAAGTTTCCGCCGCGCGCGCCGCGCTGCAAACCGGCCAGATTGAAACGCGCCCGCCCATCGAAAATCCCTTAGATGTGCTGGTGCAACATCTGGTGACGATTGGATTGGGTGGTGGGTTTAGCGCCGATGAACTTTACCGTGAGGTGCGCACCACGCAGGCTTTTCGCGGCCTGACGCCCGCCGAATGGCAATGGGCGCTCGATTTCGTGACGCGTGGCGGGGCGGCGCTCAACAATTATCCGCAATACCGGCGCGTGGTGGAAGAGAACGGGCACTATAGCGTAGTTGACTGGCAGGTAGCACAAATGCATCGCATGTCGATTGGCACCATTCTGGGTGATGCGACCCTGGACGTGCAATATTTGCGCGGGGCTAAACTGGGCAAAATTGAGGAGTCATTTGTGGCGCGCCTCAAGCCGGGTGACAAATTCACCCTGGCCGGCAAGGTATTGGCTTTTGTGCGGCTGCGCGACATGAAGGTCTGGGTGCGCAAGGCAACGGGCGCCAAAGGCTCAATCCCACGCTGGTACGGCGGTTCCTTGCCCCTGTCCGACGCATTGACCGAGGCGATGCGCATGCGACTGGCGCAGGCGCGCAATTATCAATATGTAGATGCCGAGATGCAGGCGTTGCGCCCACTCTTTGCCGTGCAGGCGAAATGGTCGGCTATTCCGGGGCCAGGAGAACTGTTGATCGAAGCGACCAAAACTCGCGACGGTCATCATCTTTTCTTTTACCCGTTTGAGGGACGGCTGGTGCACGAAGGATTGGCGGCGCTGACGGCCTATCGGCTGGCACAGTTACAGCCAATCACATTTACGCTAGCCGCCAACGATTATGGCTTTGAATTGCTAGCAGCGGAACCAATTACGCTCGATGCAGCGCAGGCGGCCATGCTGTTTACGCCGGAAAATTTGCTGGATGATATTTTGCAGAGTATGAATGCAACGGAAATGGCGCGGCGTCATTTCCGCGAAATTGCCCGCGTGGCCGGATTGGTGGTGCAACGATTTGCTGGTGGACATCACACCATGAAGCAATTGCAGGTGTCGAGCAGTTTGATCTACGATGTACTAGTCCAGTATGATCAGGAGAACTTGTTGCTGGACCAGGCGCAACGCGAGGTCTTGCAGCGTGAGTTGGAGCAGAGTCGTTTGCAAAAAGCGTTAGCACGCATCGACGCCGGGAAAATTGTCATTCATCAGCCACCACGGCCAACACCCTTTGCTTTTCCATTGCTGGCGGATCATCTGCGCCAGACGGTCAGCTCGGAGACGATTGAGGATCGAATTCGCAAAATGCAATTGACGTATGAGCGATGGGCGGATAAGTAGGGCGGGATTAGAGACTTGCGTCGTTTAATCCCGTATCCTTACTTCCTACTTCCAATTCTACATCACCATGACCGATTACACCCTTAAAATCCACAACGAAACCCTACACTTGCTGCCGGAACGGGCGATTTATTGGCCGCGCACTGGCACGCTCTTGATTGCCGATCCGCATTTGGGCAAAACGGCAACCTTGCGCGCGCATGCCATTCCGCTGCCCGAAGGCGATATGGCAGCAGACTTACAACGGCTTACCCAAGCGCTTCAGCGCATGAATGCCCAGCAGTTGATCATCCTTGGCGATCTGCTACATGCCGCATGCGGGCGTGATGCGTCGGTATTGACCACCTTCACCGATTGGCGCGCTCAACATTCGGCACTGCGCATCTTACTCGTGCGCGGCAACCATGATCGTAGCGCGGGCGATCCACCGGAAGATTGGCAAATTCAGACTGTGAATGGTCCGACGCCTGGCCCACATTTTGTGCTCAGCCATGAACCGATGGAACCGACGATGGGCTATGCGCTGGCCGGCCACATCCACCCGGCGGTGTCGTTGACCGGCAAAGGGCGCCAACAGCTAAAGCTGCCCTGTTTCTGGTTTGGCGAAAAATGTGGCGTACTACCCGCGTTTGGCGGCTTTACCAGTGGCGCCTTGATCCGACCCCGGCGCGGCGAACGCGTTTTCGTTGTGGCTAGTGAACAGGTGATCGCCGTTTAGGAATGACAATTAAATAACTCGTGCATTTCAGAGCGTAGAGAATGGAGATTGGAGCGAAAATCGCTACTCTCCTCTGTCCAAGTTATTGAATCGCTAATCCTATCCTGGCGAAGATGGTAATTGGGTTGTTGAATGTTGCACTTTGCCCGGTTGTATCAGCCAAGGTGAGAC
>JBBREZ010000082.1:0-18123 GCA_038225095.1 Caldilineales bacterium | reverse complement strand
TAAGCGTCATCAATGAATACTTTTCGCAAGCTTAAGAGATTAGGAGATTAACTCGTCAATCTCCTAATCTCCAATCTCCTGCTACAAGTATTACTTCTTTACGCTCGTCAGTATAACTCCCAACAGGAATCTACTAAATTGTAGCACACTTATATAGATTTATGTAGCAAAGCACGCTACACGGTTATCGAGGCTTACTTTCTAGGTAGATCCAATTATAAGCACTTTGTAACTGCGGATTCAGCGAGTGTTGGCGTTTGGGATTGGCTGACCTTTTTTTACTTCAACGGCCAGCCAATGCCTCACACCGGCGCGGCTTATCACATGGCTCTGGCTACTGGTAAAATAGGCTAAACAAGACCTAATATAGGTGTATATTGTCTGCAAACTGGACAAAAATTCTCGATCACGGTATACTATAGTTAATAGAACTTATGTTCGTTTTATCAACACAAGGGTCAATTGAATGACTGAATTAACCAATGGGGTGGCGACGCCGAACGGCAACGGCGACCATGCAGTTGTCGGCCATGTTCGCCCTACCGATATTATTAACGAAATGCAAGGCGCTTATCTCGATTATGCGATGAGCGTGATTGTGGCGCGCGCCCTGCCCGATGTGCGCGACGGTCTCAAACCGGTGCACCGGCGGATCCTGTACGCGGTCTACCATGACCTGGGGCTGACGCACGACAAGCCGCACAAGAAGAGCGCCCGCATTGTCGGTGAAGTGCTGGGTAAGTATCACCCGCATGGCGATACTGCCGTCTATGACGCCATGGTGCGGATGGCGCAGGAGTTTAGCCTACGCTACCCACTGATCGACGGTCAAGGCAACTTCGGCAGCGTCGATGGGGACAATGCGGCTGCGATGCGTTATACCGAAGCGCGCCTGGCCGAAATTAGCAACTTGCTGCTCGATGATCTGGAAAAAGAGACCGTCAACTGGCACGATAATTTTGACAGCACGCTGCTTGAGCCGGATGTTATGCCCGCGGCGCTGCCGAACTTACTGAT
This sequence comes from Caldilineales bacterium, assembly GCA_038225095.1. GTDB lineage: Bacteria > Chloroflexota > Anaerolineae > Caldilineales > Caldilineaceae > JAPLGZ01. The sequence goes on along the minus strand of JBBREZ010000082.1, from coordinate 17,106 downwards.
CAATGGCTCTAGTGGGATCGCGGTTGGGATGTCGACCAATGTCCCACCGCACAATTTGTGCGAAGTGGTGGACGCGCTGGTCTACATGATCGAGCACTACCAAGAGGTCGATGACATCACGGTCGAGCAGTTGATGCAGTTTATCCAAGGCCCAGACTTTCCCACGGGCGGTATTCTGTACCGTTTCCGCGATGAGGGCAAAGGCGATGAAAACATCGATGCGATTGCCCAGGGCTATTCCGTGGGTAAATCGCGGCTGATCTTACAAGCCAAGGCTCATTTCGAAGAGATGAGCCGTGGGCGCATACGCATTGTCATCACCGAGCTGCCCTACCAGACCAACAAGGGCGCGCTGCTCGAACGGATTGCCGATTTGGTGCGCGATGGGAAACTAGAAGGTATCACTGATCTGCGCGATGAAAGCGACCGCACGGGCATGCGCGTGACGATTGAGTTGACGCGCAATGTCGATCCCAAAGATATTTTAGCCGATTTGTTCAAATATACGCCGTTGCAGCAGACCTTTGGCATGCAGATGTTGGCCTTGGTTGACGGCCAACCGCGCACGCTAAGCCTCAAGCGCGCCTTGCACCTTTTCATCCAGCATCGCGAAGAGATCATCCGCCGCCGCTCTGAATTCGACTTGGCGCGGGCCAAAGAACGCGCCCACATTGTCGAAGGCTTGTTGCGCGCACTCGATATTCTGGACGACGTGATCCGCACGATCCGCAACAGCCAACGGGTGGATACGGCGCGCAATAACTTGATGAGCAACTTTGGCTTTACCGAGATCCAGGCGCAGGCTATTCTAGATATGCAATTGCGGCGTTTGGCTGCTTTAGAGCGTAAAAAGTTGCAAGATGAATACAAAGATCTAAAGGACCGCATCAAGTATCTCGAAGATTTGCTGGCCCACCCCGCCAAGATCCTGGCCTTGATCAAGGAAGATCTGCTGCTGCTCAAAGAAAAATATGGCGATGCACGTCGCACGCAGATTGTTGAGCGCACCAAAGGCACGTTGACCACCACCGATTTGCTGCCCGACCAGCAGGTGTGGGTTTCGCTCAGCGCCAGCGGCGATTTGCGCCGCCAAGATGTGGTCAAACTCACGTCGAGCACAATTAAGCAGATCGGCAAGCAAAGTGAAGTGGCGCTGATCACCGCCAACACGCGCGATTTCCTCTATCTGTTCACCAGGGATGGTCGGTGTAGCCGGGTGGCGATTCACGAAATTCCCCAAGACGGCAGCCAGAAACATCTGGGCGAATTGTGTAAATTTGGCCGGCGCGACATGGTTACCGCTGCGCTCACGTTACCGCGTGAGCACAAAAATGGATCTTCGGGCTATCTTTTCTTCGCCACTGCTCAGGGCAATGTCAAACGTGTTACGCTGGCCGACTTCTTGGCGGTCGCCCATATCGATCCAACCGTGTTCAGCGTCGATGAGAAAGATCGCATGGCCTGGGCTTTTGTAACGCAAGGCAAGCAAGAGATTGTGCTGGTTTCGGCGGAAGGGCAGGCGATTCGCTTCCAGGAAACTGAAGTACGCAGCATGGGCCTGTTGGCGGGTGGTGTTAGCGGGATGAAGCTCCAAAAAGGTGACAGCTTGGTTTACGCTGACACCGTCGAACCCAACGGTGAACTGGTGACGGTGACGACCCAGGGTTATGCGAAACGTTCGGCGCTGCTTGAATATCCCGTGCAGGGGCGCAATGGCGGTGGGGTGGTTACGCATAAACCGACGCCCCGAACCGGTAATGTGGTGGCGGCGCTGATGCTTAAGGAAGCCGCGCCAGACGAAATGGTGGCGATGATCACGCGTAAAGGCGTGGCCAAACCGTTGGCGCTGACCGAGGTCCCGGTGATGGGACGCGGCGTGCAGGGCAAACTTGTGCTAGAGATCGTTGGCAGCGATAGTATTGCCACCATCAAACGGATCAACGGATCCGCGCAACCAACCCCAGGCGGCAAAGAAATTGACAATGACAGTGACAAGGGTAAAAATGGCGCAACGCCGCCTGTGAAACCTGCGCTGCGCCCTAGCGCCAATGGGGCATCCAATGTGACGAAGCCGACGAAAATTCAGACCTCGTTAAAAATGGCAACCGCCAAGCCCGATTCACCTCCATCAGCAGCATCCTCAATCCAGGAAGCAATGGTGAAAAACGGGGTTAACGCGGAAGTCAAGCTAGAAAAATCCACCGTTCGTGCAAAAGTTGAGGCCAGCGCGTCTGCGCAGCGGGAAACCCAGCCTAAACCCAGACCGCCAGCCGCGAAACTTGTCGCGCCTTCAGCCAGTGCGCGGCTTGACGAAAAGCCAGCGCAGCGGCGCACCAAACTGGCCGACCAAGCGCCACAACCGGTAGTGAGTGCGATACCCGCAACAGCACAGGCGAAGCCAGAATCTGCCGTAAAAGCTGTAACACTTGCGTCTGACCAAACGCTGGCGGCAACTCGCATAGCGCCTGAGAAAATTGCTCAGGTTGACCAGCAAGCGGAAACAAAATCAGCAAAGTCAACGCCCGCTCAAAGCCTAAAGCGCTCAACCATTAGACCAAAAATAAGCACCCAGGCATCACCCGAACCGCCAATGGTTATGCCCAGCCCTGCCCCAACGTCATCTCGCCAAGTTGAGGCGTCAACTGGCTCTGCACCGGAAAAGGCACCAGAGCAACGCGAGCAAAGTAAGCCAGTCAAGGTGACTGGTCGTAAAGAATTGATGCAACCAGAACTGACCCAGCCCGCGTTGTTTGCCAGCGAAGTAGAGACTGAGCCGGTGAGCGAGCGGACTCGGGCGACAAAGAAATTGCAAACCGTGCTCAGTGTACCGCTTGGCCAAACTGCTAAAGGTAAAAAAGCAAGCTAATTTATTGTAATCGCCCACGAAATTCACTACAACTAAATCACAGCTAGATTTACAGAGCAAAAAACGGATAGAGCCTGCACTTTATCCGTTTTTTTCTCTGTTGATAATGTATATTTATAGGCAAAAATAAATATGACACCACTGCCGTAGGCAAGATCGTGCTGGCGATTGAATAGAGCGTAAGGGTGGCCCAAAGATTGGTCAGCTTGCGGCGTAACCTTTTGGTGCATAAATTTTGCGCATTGACAAAATGCAGTTATACTCCCCTGCATTCAGATCTACCTATCCCCCGCTTTAGTCAATGTGCTTAGCCAACATTCGCTTGAATAGAAGCCCGTTATACCCGTAAATAATCAGGAGTAAAGGATATGAATAAGGCGATTCATCACCATTACTTTGGTACTTTACATTGGTGCTTTGCATTGGTACATTTCATCATCCACAGAAAAGAAGGACTAAGAGCGTAAACCCATGATCCATGCGAAACGATTCACGTTATGGGCCGTCACAGTGGTATTGTTCGTGACCGCCATTATTCCAACATCCACCGCCGCTGCTTCGCAAATTCTCAATGCACCCGCCATGACGGTGCAACAACAGCAGCCAGGCGCAGATGATGACTGGGCGCGCATCAAAGCCGCGGGCAAGATCGTGGTCGGCACCTCAGCTAACTATGCCCCTTTTGAGTTTTATGACAGCAATTACCAGCTAGATGGCTTTGACATTGCGCTTTTCAAAGAAGTGGGTAAGCGCCTCGGCATTGAAGTAGAATTCAACGACTTTGCCTTTAGCGGCTTGCTAGACGCCCTCCGCCTAAAGCAGGTCGATGCGGCGATCAGTGCTATTTCAGTGACACCCGAGCGTCAGCAAAGCGTAGACTTTACCAACTTGTATTATGTGGGTGAAGACGCTGCCCTGGTGCGCATTGCGGTTACGGATACGATTGGCTCGGCGACGGATCTGCGCGGCAAGAAGGTGGGCGTAGAACGCGGGACGACTTATCAAAGCTGGGCGCAGCAGAATGGAGTTGATAAGGGTGTGCTCGACCAAGCCGACTTGATCCCTTATGAAGATGTGACTGCCCTGATCAGCGATCTGCGCGATGGCAAGCTCGACGTGGCGCTCTTAGGCCTGCTACCGGCGCAACAACTGATCCAACGCTTCGCCGATCTGCGGCTGGCGGGCCAGGATTTCAATCAGCAGCAGTTTTCTATCGCCGCGCGCAAAGGCTCAACGTTAATTGACCAGTTCAACCAGGCGCTGGTGGCGATCCAGGCTGATGGCACGTTTGCCAATCTGGTCAGCCAATATATCCAAGTTACGCCCGATCAGGTCACGCCACCTTCGGACGAAGTCACTGTGGAAAACACGTCGCCGGTCACGCCAACCACGATTATTGCCGCTGCCAAACTAGCCAGCCAGGTGCCCTGTATTTTTGGCATGGGCTATGTGGCTGATTTGAACCTGGATGACAAAAATATGACGGCGCCGCCGGTGATGCAACTGGGCCAAGATTTTGCTAAGACTTGGCGCTTGCGTAACACCGGCACTTGTGCGTGGGAGCCAGATTTCCAACTGGTTTACGTGAATGGCAATCGCGCCGAGGCCACAATGGGCGGTTCGCCGTTAGCCCTTAACCAACGCGTGGAGCCGGGTGCGATTGTTGATTTGACCGTCAGCCTGCATGCGCCACGGAGTTATGGCGTCTTCCAGGGCTTCTGGATGCTGCGTGACAACACCAACAAGCTCTTCGGTGAGACCATCTGGGTTGGGATTCAGGTCCCAGATCCCAATCCACCGCCGCCACCCCCGCCCGACAACATTAATCCGAACTTGCGCACCGATAAAGATTATGTGAATGCGGGCGAGTGTACGACGATCCGCTGGGATGTGGATAACGTGAACGCAGTCTATTTTGTTGATGGCGGCAGTGCGCAGGGTGTGAGTGGTCATGCGTCGAGTAACGTTTGTCCAGGGGCCACAAAAACCTATACGCTGCGTGTGATCCGCCAGGACAACAGCGCGGTTGAATTCACAATCAAGATTAACGTCGGCAGTGGCGGCAATGGCGCGCAGAGCATTAATTTCTGGGCGGACAACACCACCGTCAAACGCGACCAATGTACGACTTTGCGCTGGGACGTGCAGAATGTGCGCGAAGTGTATTTGGACAACGAAGGCGTGGCTGGCGTTAGCCTTCGTCAAGTCTGTCCTGACAATACACGCGCCTATCGGTTGCGCATTGTGCGCCAGGATGGCGGGCAGGAAACACGTGATGTTACCGTCAAGATCAGCAATGGTAGCAGCGAGCAGAGCGGCGCTCCTGAAATTCGCGACTTTAGCGTGAGCGAGAATTCAATCCCGTTGGGGCATTGCGCAAACTTATACTGGCACACCAGCAATACGGACGGGGTCACCCTCTATCGCGGGGGCGAAATCCTGCTAGAGCGTGGCCGTGTGAATGGCGACTTCACGGATTGTCCATCAAAGCGCGGGACGTACGACTATCGGTTGGATGCGTATGGCAACGGCCATAATTCGCAGACCGTAACGGTTAAGGTTAGAGGCGGCTCCGGCGATCGCGACCAGTGATCGAACGGGCCGGGGACGGCGACAAAGCTTGGCCGATACCGAGCCCTTCGCGTCTGTTCCCGGCCCGTTACGAGTCATGTCAATCAGCCTAAGGCGATTCCCAATCAATCAGGATCTAAGGATCGAGACCTGACAGGTGGGAAGGGCTCCACCTGTCAGGTCCGTCGATGACAATTTTGAATTGGCCTTAAACAACCAGGTCACGTAGCCACGCGCGGTGCACCATCCACACATCGTCGGCTGGATCCCAGCGCAGTTCATAGGTGTCGCTATCGACAGTCTGCAACAAAAAACAGCGAAATGTCTTGCCCGCCACGCGCTCTTCCCAACGGCGTCCCAAATCGCTGACATAGCGCGTCTTATCGCGCCAGAGAAACGATGTTGGGCGAATTTCGCCATTCGGCAGCATACGCACCAGCGCGCTAATTGGTTCATTAACGAAAACTTCGCTTGCCATCTTATTTTTCCTCCCCACTATTTACATAATCTAGCATCATCTGCAAGGCCGCTTGCGCACTCAGCAACTTGTTGCCGCTACGATCGGCGTCCCACACGTAGCGTTCTCCCCGTTCGGCGCCGTCGGCTGTGCTCAGGTGAATATAGACGGTGCCAGTCGGTTTACCAGGTAAGCCGCCGCCCGGACCAGCAATGCCCGTAACCGCCACGGCCAGTTCGACATTATACAAACGCAGCGCGCCCTGGGCCATTTGTTGTGCCACGGCATAGCTCACCGCACCTTCACTCATCAACGTGTCGTTCAAGACACCCAAGACACGCTCTTTGGCCGGGTAGCTGTAGACAATGCCGCCGCCCGCAAAATAGGCCGAGCAGCCCGGCGTTTCCGTCATCAGATGGCCGATCAAACCGCCTGTACAACTTTCGGCGGTTGCACACATCCAACCTTTGCGCTGCAACTGCTCACCCAAAGTGGCTGCCAGCGCCACCACTTCCGCTTCGGTAATCATTTATTTGCTCCAATTTGATTCAACCGTTCACAAATCAACATAATATGCGCATTAGGATGATGTGTGGTTGTCTGTTGTGTATTTGCTGGCTGTGTAAAAATCACAACGCCTGCGCGCCCACTGCTGGGCAATGTAAGCCGTTTACGCAATGCTTCTGGCTCAACCGGAAAACCGCGTTTCTTTAATTCTACTTCACGAATGCCCAAAGCCTGAAGCCGCTGATTGAGTACTTTTAAGCTAAAAGGATGAATTTCGTGAATTAGAAACGTTTGTACCAACGAATCGAGTTTTAATTGGGACGAAACCAAATAGGCAATTTCTGCGTTAAATAGGAACGCATCGAGCCGTTGGCATAATTCCGCAAATGAACCCGCTCGGATCACAGCCGGATCCGGCTCGTGTAAAAATTGACCGGGTTGTAGCAGGCCAAGCGGTGGTGTTTTGCCACTAGCCGCCAGCCATGCCCATCCGGCCGCTGAATGGACGCTAGCCCAGCGTTGATGAGCAGCCAACGGCCCAAACCACAGGACTGCTTCCTTACATACGCCAGCATGGCTGATAAACTCTACGCCACAATGATCAGGCAGTTCCGCATCTTGGACGCCAGGCATAACTTTGACGGCTACGCTTGGGATTTGTTGCTGCAACTGAAGCAGAACGGGCAAAGGTGGCTGCATTTGATAAAGACTGAAGATGCGTTTGCCGGCTGCCCGGCGCGATGGATCAGCATAGGCCGCCGCGGCTTGGGGTAAATGATTGTTGGCTAGGAGTGTGGTCCAATCAGCCTGGCGGAACTCGATTTGCGCGCTTAATCCCAGAGCTGCGGTATTGGCTTGCGCAAATTGCAAACGGACGCGGTCTTGCTCGAAAGCAATGATCGGTCGTCGTTGGGCCAACGCCAGGGTGTCGCCACCGATCCCACAGCCTAAATCTAGCAGGCTGCCTGGGGGCGCATAACGGTCAAGCCAAATCGCACGATGTTCCGCAACAGGCCAGGCCGTAGCTTGTTCCAGGGCTTCGGCTGTGAGAAAAAGTTGGTCGGCAAAAGGAAATTTGGTGGCGGCGTGCTGGCGTAGGCGCGCCAGCGTGAGCAAGGCGCCAGCTTGGGTAGCGGTGAAATAGCGCCGTAAGTCGGTCAAAAGCGTTAACGTGTTCGCCTCGCTCAAATTGGCGTTGTGCAGCGCTTGAGCTGCGGCGCGCCCCGTTGGCGTGAGCAAAAAATTGGCAGTTTCCAGATCAATTGGGTCAGTTGATGGCATAGACAATAAGGTTTTCTAGTCAATTGGCCGTCTGCAGTGAGCGATGAAAATTAGCTGCAAAGTAGGTGGGGTCAATCCACCTACTTTCTAAAAAAGACAGACCGTTTGTTAATCATAAGTTAATTGTCAGGTTGCTGGGCTTGACGGAAATCGCTTGAATCAGTAAGATTAGCAGATTACTTGTGCAAAAATGCACATTGCGTTAATTTGACACTATGCAACCTGACCACATTGCTTTTTACGTAGACTCGTTTTAGATATAGGTAGTTTCGCAGTATAATTGGTTTGCTTTTTACGGACAGGATTTTTCAAGTTAAAGGAGAGAGCATGAGCGTTCACCAAGAATCTCTAGACATTTCAAAATCGACTGAACACAGAGAAGCCGCACCTGAACTAGAATACCGGGCGGCCAGTCACGATTCGCTGTCCATGTTTCTGGCTGCCATTGGGGGCGCCGTGTTGGGCATGTTGCTGACGTTGTTGGTTCTAGCCATTGTCAATGGCGGCACCTTGAGCTTCACTGGCGGTGAGAGATTAACGGTTTTTGAGGAAAAATTAGCCCGTGTAGACAAAAACGTCGATTCGGTCAGCCACAATATTGATACAGTGAGCCAACAAGCTAACACGATTCAAACCCAATTGGGCACGGTTGAAAATGCGTTGCGGGCCGAAATGGGCAAGCAGAATGCTGATATTGGCAATTTAGACAAGGCTGTTGACACTTTGGGCATCACTCGCCAACAGTTCAACATCTTTATCAAAGCGATGAACAGCGCCATGCAGGAAATGAATAACCCCGCAGCCACGCCCATTCCGGCCAAGTAACGCCTGTTCAAGTTTCTTCGTCCAGCAGGCGGCATGCAAAGTAGACAAGCGCTTCAAGGTTCTGTTTACCTTCGATAAGCCACTCTTCCCTAACCGCATATAAAATGGTACGGGTGCAGTCAACTGTGCCCGTACTTTTTAAGTGTCGAGTTCAGTTTCGGCATTTTCTATCGCTTCGTCCTTTTCCCATTCATCGTCATCTAAAGTATCGTCATCCTCGTCTACCAGGTCTTCGGCCCGCGCATAGAACGCAAGCATAACCGAGCCATAGGTGCGGCGATCATATTCCTGCAAATGCTCTAACGTCACTGGTGCGTCTTCTTTGGGATGGATTTGAACAATAATCGAGCCAAATGTAGCCAATAGCGCTGGATGGCTGTCGATCAGTTGGAGCGCTTTACGCCATAAATCTTGATATTGAGGCGGGGCGACAAAGATCAGATCGAAGGGTTCACCGTGATATTTTGGGAGGAAGGCAAAACTATCGCTCCGTTGAACAATGGCCTGTAGCTCGAACCGGCAATTGTGTAAATTCGCCGTAATTGTTTCGATGGCTTTGGGATTGCGCTCAATAAAATGAACATGCGCCGCCCCGCGACTTAAGCACTCGATGCCAACCGCGCCGGTGCCGCCAAAAAGGTCTAACACGCGCATATCGATCACCCAATCGCTTAAGATGCTAAAGAGTGCCTCTTTTGCGCGATCGGTAATCGGTCGCGTGCCTTCACCCGGCACCATTTGGAGCTTTCGACCTTTAGCCTTGCCTGCAATCACACGCATTGTGCTACTACCTCTGGCGAGCATGCTTAAATTCAACTAGACAATAAGCGGCGACCTAAACTCTTGGTCAACTATATCTGGTAGACAGGGGCGCTTCTACTGAAGCGCCCCTGTCTACCAGAGGTAATGGCTTAATCCTGATAATGTCTATGGTTGACTGTCTACCGCATCAAATCGGTATCCCATGTACCATTATCCAACAGACGAACATAGCGAATTGTTGCGTCTTCATAGCAGCCGAGCAGACGACCTTGTTGAAAACGTTGGATCACTGCATGCTGGCATTGACGCTCTTCGAGCACCGTTGTGCCCATGATCTGTTGTAGCTTAGGCACTGTACACCAGATTTTATTAAAGCCGCGGCGCGGTAATGGAGGAGACTTCGGATCATCTTTGAGTGGGTTGCAGGTGTAGGTCGGCTCGCCCTCTTTCCAGGTGTCATCATAGGCCTGCCAGCTTTTGTCGGGCCGCAGCACATAGATTTTATGCTCATTGCTAAACCAAAACATAAACCGGTCGAAGTTGGGGCCGGGGCCGAATTCATTAATGCCAATTGGATCAAAGTTAGCCACCGCCGCTGGACAACCCATTTTTGCTTGCAAATTGGGGTAACCGGCCAAATCTAGATCCACTTCCTGGGGGCATGCTGCGCCGGGATGGCTGGCCCCGGCCGCCGTCACCGCGCCTGTCGAAGAAAGCGCCGCAGTTGCGGTGACAATCGCGGTCACTGGCGTGGCGATCACGCTAACGGCTGCGCTGGTTGGCGAAGGCGGTACGGCTGTAGGAATGGCCGTCGCCACTGGCGTGGGAATGACTACTGGCGCGACCGTCGTGGGCGTCGCGCTCGCGGCTGGTTGTGAATTGCCACCGCAAGCCGCGCTGAGCAAGGCGACTGCCAGCAAAGTAAATACGTGAACTAAACTTCGTTTTACTAAAGTGTTCAAACTAGTTTCTCCTGATTGAGAAAGTACATAAGAAAATCAATGCTTTGCCTTGACCACAACGGGGCCTAGCTCAATGGCGTAATCTTTGGGCCCAGCGCTGACGGGTAAACGTTGGCCGCTGTCTGGGTTGTACAGCCCTACGGCAATTGTATAATCCCCAGTTGGCAGAGCCTTGGGAATGAGCAAGCCGTAATGATCAATAATTTCGTCGCCGGGTTGCCAACTGCTCACTGGGCGCATCCACTGCACGGGCTGGCCGTCACGCTGCTCAATTTTATTACCCTGGGCATCCAATAGATGAACAAAGACATGATAGTTATAACTCACATGGCGCAAACTTTGCCAACGCAGAGCCAGGAGAATTTCGCCACCGGGCTGCGTTTCGGCCATTACACTATAGCCTTTTAAACGAATCCAGCCGTTAGCCTCGCGAATGGTTTGCGCTTGGGCTGCTGGATCGCCAAAAATGGTGCCTAGGCCGGTTTCTACTAAGGGTTGCGCCTGCGCATCAGCCAATGCGTAGAGCGCCAGTCGGCCCGTATCCGAAACTGGGGCGTTGGCATCGGGCAAACGGGTTTCTTGCAATAGGAAATCGCGGACGCGCAGTGGACGCTCCCAACCCGACTGTTCGGGCGGTGTATAATCTGGAATCACCCACAGGCGCGGATAGCTGTGTTCCAAACGCACTAACCATTCGGCATCTTTGTCATTGAGCGAAGTTTGCGGAAAGAGGCCATAGGTGGGCAAATTGCCATGATAGACATTGGCGAATTGTTGCGTTTGAAAGGGTTGCAATAACAAAATGGCATCGCCCGCCCGCTCCATCTGTTCGATGCCAATCGCGGCGTTGCGATTATCCATTCCACTCAGCGCCGTCTGCACATGCGTTAGCATGGCAACTGTCATAATGCCTAGCACCAGTGTATAGAGCCAATAGCGTGAAGTAGCTGACGTGCTCGACGATTGGCGAATTTGGGTATGCCGAATCAGCAGCACCAGGCCGATAAGGATGCCCACCAACGGGATCGCAAAGCCCAGCCAGTCAAATGTACCAGCGCGCCACCAGACAACTTGGAAATTTTCTGGCTTCAAAAACCGCCATTGCAAAAAGAGTGGCGAATAGTCGAGCCGCAAAAAGGTGATGGGCGCAAACAGTGGTTGTACCGCAGCGGCCAGCCAATCTTGCACCAATCCATAGGGAATCAGCATGCCTAACCATTGCACGGCCACTGAAACCACCACCAGCGCAATCGCCAATACGCGTCCCGGCCACTTTGCCTGTTGGCGCACCACCAACTGTTCCCAGGCTGGACCAGCCAATAGGGCCAGGAAAGGCAGCACCGGCGCCAGAAAGCGTGGTCCCCAACTGTAGCCGCCGTGCCACATATACCATTTACCATAAAGCAGCACATAGATGAGGCTGATCGAGAGTGCCACGCCGAGCACCCAGCGCGCCTGTCGCCAAAACCAACGCACGCCGAAAACTCCCAATAATAAGGCCGGGCTATACCAAATAATGCCGCGCGCTGGCCCGAACAGCAACCCGCTAATGCCCATGATCCAGTTGGCGCTAAAGCTTTCGGTGGCCACGTAACCGCTATCCCAGATGTTGGCATAGCGTAACCAGTTCCACCACAACGAAATCAACCCAGCCGCAATTACCGGCATGAAGAAGCTGATGATCGGCCGCCAACTTTTGGTCAGGAGTAATTGATAATTACTCAGCGGCGCAGCTTGCTCGGCGGATTTCTCCTGGGCTCGATGGCGCAACACGACCACCAAGGCCAGCACAAAAATGGGCAGCGTGACCAGATTAATCGTGCGGGTTAGATAGGCCAGGCTCCAGGCGAGGCTGCCCCCGGTTAAGTAGAGTTTGCGTCCAGTTTGACCATAACTCAACAGCCCGTAAAAGGCTGCAAATAAGGCCCACCCACAAACCGGATCGCTAAAAAAAGTCTGAGCATAAGGCCACGCCAGGGTTGCCAATCCAAAGATCAACGCCGTCGCCAGCGCCGCTGCTTGGCTCCACCCCAGCCGCCGCCCACAGCGATAGAGTAGCGCACCCGTCCACGCCGTGAGCAAGGGATTGAGCAGCATCGCCATCTGCACCAGACCAAGCGCTGACCAATGTTGCGCCAGCCAGATCAGCGGCAGCACTAATAGCGTCATGCCCAGCCCTTTGCGGCTGTAAAGTTCGCCGTCCTTGCCTACATTGCCCTGTTGGCTGCCCATCCACAGCAATTGATTGCTGTCAATTTGCCCGCGCCGCACCATGCTCTCGGCGGTAGAAAACATCGACAAACCGTCGCTGCTGTCGATCACACCGGTATAGGTGAACATATAACAGGCAAACAAGAAGCCAAAGAGTAGAAAAGCGAGGCTGCGGTCTCGCGCAGTAATATCTTGCATTAGAATTTAGCGATTTTAGATATTCATGTTACGCAGATAGGAGGGTGAATTCATTCACCCTCTGGTATACAAAACACGTTGAAACATGTTAGAGTGCCAGTGCGTTTTAACGCACTTTCTGTACCAGGCAGGGATTCGGGAACCCTTTGGGTGCCTTGCCGTCCCCGCGTAATATGCGTTAAATAGTTGATTCAGACCGACCGATCTTGCCGCCAATCTGACCAGTCACTCGGTTAAAAATACACTAGCGCGCCACCACATCCAGATCAAACGATAGATGGTCACTGCTTGTTCCATTCGGCAGCGTCAAACTACGCCGCCCTTTTGCATCGTACAAGCCCACCAACAGATGATAGGCACCCGGTTGCGCATCGGCTGGAATAGTTAGCCGATAAGGATCACGCACGAGTTGATTGGGCGCCCACGTATTGGTCGGTGACTGACCCTCGTTTGGTGGATTATCTTGTTGCGCCACCATTTTGCCCGCGGCATCGAACAACTGCGTGAAGACCGTGTAACTGTTTGCCACCGCCTTCTCGGCCTGCCAGTATAGCACCAGATGCAACGCTCCCCCTACTTTCACCTGATCAATTTCGTAATGGCTTAGTTGAATAGGGCCACCGGCTACGTCGGCCCTAGCCAGTGGCGCATTTTTGAGTCGAATCACGCGCGCCAGATTGCAGCCGTCAGCCACTGATTGCGCCAACACATGCACAGTACGATCAGCAAAATAATCACCAGCTTGGGAAGCTAGCCCTTTTTGCGTCACCCACCAAAATTCGCGATCCTGGGTAACGGCCTGCAAGCGCTCCGCAATCACCGCGGCCTGCGGGCGATCATACGGATTATAGCCATCGATCCCGCGAATCGTATATTGGTTGCGCAACCATGGGTAAAAATCGCGCCACACTTCGGCCTGGTCACTCACAATCTTCCGGTTGGGCCACGCGCTTTGGTCACGCAGATAAGCGATGGTGGTGGCACAGGGCTGCTCCGCCAGCCGTCGCTCACTGTAGGCTTGCACCGCCCGCGGCGTGCCGGCGATGGCGCCCACCAGCGCGGCCAGCATGACCACCCAGGCCAGTACCCCACTGACTTGGCGCATTCGTTGACCAATCGCGGGCGTCGGCCACACCTGACCGAGAAATTCTATCAACAATAAGATAAGTAACGCCGTACGCAGCAGCACCGTGCCAACCATCAACCAGTGCTCATCCGGCAGCAAAATCAAAAAGATGTCGGCTTCCACAAAGTTGAGCAGGCTTAAGCAGATCGCATAGGCAACGCCGCGCATGGTGGGCAGCAGCAAGACGATAAAGGCCAGAATCCAAACCAAAAACTGCGGACTCCAGCCCTTGCTATACAAAAAAAGCCAGATCACGCTGACGGCGGAAAAAGCGATGGGCGTACGCGGTTGCTGCCAATCGTAGCGGCGTGTGTATAGCCACAGATAGAGCAGCGCAAAGGCAATTCCAATCCACGTCCAGGGCAGATGGGATGTGAATTGGCCGCCTTTGGCTAAGCCAACCAAGTTGCGCATATCCACTGGTACCAGACCGAAGCCGTAATAATTGTCCAGTAGCGCCCAAACACTCTGCCACGGCGGGCGAATGCTGTTGACCCGAAAGCTACTCAGCGCCAGCGCCGTTTGGCCGCCCACCAGCCAATAACCAATACCGATGATGGTGATAAGAAAAATCAGGCCATAGCTGAGTGGACGCACTATGTTGCCTGCTGCTTTGGGCTTGAACCATTCCTGGCGTACCGCCGTCCAACTGAGTTTGCCGCCCAGCCAGCGTATGCCAATCGGCACGAGCACAGCGGGCGTCAACTTGGTCAAAAATCCCAACGCGGCCGCTATTGCACTGCCCACCCAGCCCCAGCGCCGCGTGCTCAACAGCAAGTCCAGCCCCAGCAGCATAAAAAAGAGTGGCATGGCCTCAAACCAACCGATCAGGGTATAGACGGGGGTGAAGAGTAGGGCGTAGATGAGTGCGGAGTGGGGCGCCCTCTGGGCCCCCCAGAGTGCGGAGTTCGTGTCGATTCCGCATTCCGGGGCGCCCTCTGGGCCCCCCACTCCGCATTGGTCTAGTTTCTGGGCGAGACGATAGATTAAGACAAAGTTGCCGCTCTCGAAGACGAGCATAGCCAGGCCGAAGAGCACATGAAAGAACAGGCGCGGCTCGATCCAGGGCGGGATGCGGCTGGATAACTCGAAAATGGGTAGCATCAGGGCTGGAAAGAGTGGCGGATAGGCCGTCCACAAGTTGGTGAACGTGTGGTAGCCCATCCCAGTCAATTGGCCCCAGGTGGTATAGAAATCGTAGTCTGAGAAGTCGGTAATAAAGCCGCCAGGGCGCAGGAGCAAGATCGCCAACAGGCGAAAGCTGATAAAGAGGCTGAAGATCAGGATGAATGCGTAATGACGGCGGTAGGCCGCGGACAGCTTTGCCAGCATGTACCTTTATTTCCTAGAGGTAGAAGATGAGTTTGTTGGCGCTGGTTGCTTGCGCAACCACTGCCCAAAACCGGCGGCAAAGGTAATCACACCGGTGAAAAGTAAAAAGCTCCAGTAGCTGATCGCACGGTTCACCAACACGGCAGCGGCCACGTTAAAACCGGGCAATTTGAGCAAGCTCAGCAGCGCGGCATTGACCGTTTCGATCTGACCGATGCCGCCAGGGGTCAAGGGCACGATTGCAAACACGTCCACCGTCAACGCAATAAAGGCGGCCCGACCAAAAGGCAATAACGTCCCCAAACTCCACACACACAACCACATGAGCAGGGCATCGCATAGCCAAATGTAAAGGCTCTCAGCCAAGAGTAACAGAGCAATGCCCGGTTGGTGCAGCAGCGCGCGCAGACTTTCCACAAGCTGCGCGGCAAAATTCAGCGCGGTTTGCCAGAAACGATGAACCGACCAGCGGCGCAACCGATCCAATAACGCGGGTGTGACCAGGAGCGCTAGGCCCAAAAGCACCAGCCCGCCAATGCCAACGCCATACGCGGCCAATACCCAACTTGGCAATTGGCCGCGCAAGACCAGCAACCCGAAGCCCGCCCCCAAAGTCAGAATCGCCAACAGATCGAGCGCCCTTTCGAGCACAATCGAACCAAGCGCATCGTGCACCGGTACCGGTGCACGATGCGCCCTTGTTAAACGCAACACGCCCACCCGCATCACATCGCCAGCGCGCGCGGGCAACAAGGCGCTGACAAACCAGCCAGCCAGCAACAAGGTGGTGACAAAGCGCCAGGTAAACTTGTGGCCCATCGTGCGCAAGAGTTGTTGCCAGCGCAGACCGCGCACGGCAAAACCGCTGTAATGAATCAGGATCGCCAAGGCAATCAGACGCCAATTAACGTGCGCCAACGCCGCAATGGCGTCTCGTCCACCGCCCAGCGCCAACAACAATACGAGCGTTAAAAGGCTAAAACCAACGAGCAGCGCGAAGCGTTTGCGATTCAAGGCCAAGGCTGCAAAGCCGGGCAACGGCGACGATGGCGTCTCTTGTGCGTTAGTTTCCACCAAGCCGCTCCCTGGTGTTTGCTGGCCCAATTTCAAGTTGATAGCGGCACATCGCGCGCCCGTATAAATGGAAGTGATGCATCAAAGCAAAATGATGACGCTCATAGAAACGCCGCGCACCCGCATTGCCGGCATCCACGGTCACGTCGAGCCAACAGAGTTGGCGGCTGGCACATTCGATTAGTAACGCTTGCAGCAATTGGGCACCGACGCCCTGGCTGCGCGCCGCTGGCGCAACCATAATCGACAGCAATTCAGCCGTGAGTCCGGTGGTTTGGCCCTGGTCATGCCGGGCCAGCAATGGGTAGAGCAGCGTCTGCACACTGCGCCAAAGTAACGTGGGTCGGCGCGCAAGCCGAATGCACAATGGCGGCAAAAACTGCATAATGCGTCGTGTGCCCATTTCCACAAAAAGGCGGCTAACGTTGCTGGTCGTGCTGACAAAACCGGCGATGGGTGCGGGTTGGGCGTTGCGAGTTGTGGAATGTAAAACATCATTGGTTGCAACGGTCAGCCTGTCATCTAGTGCGGCATAACCAAAGCCGACCGCGGATTCGGGTAGGGCGCGATAAAGCACCTTTAACACGTCTGCGCCTAGACTCGTCAAGAAGGTGCCGGGTTGGCCTGTCATATGCAACTGCGCCGCCTCTTCTGCATGGGCGCGCGAAAGTTTCACAATCGTCATCCAAATATTGTAACACAAGGCGAAAAAGGATGGCGTATTGCAAGGCGTGTCGGGATTGGCGAAGCGTCGTGCCGCTGAGTAACGGGATCCTCGTCAGACCCCTCCCGCGCCCAAAGGCGGTAGCCTTCCAGGCGCGCTCCCCTACTGGGAGGGAACTGATCAGGGAAGGACGAAGTAGAGCGTCTTGTCCACCAAACAGTCCCCTCTCCCAGCGCAGCGACCGGGGGAGCGGGAGCCCCTTGGGCGCGG
>JBBREZ010000081.1:0-18164 GCA_038225095.1 Caldilineales bacterium | reverse complement strand
AAATCAAACACTGGACGAGGTGCTGGCAGACCTGCGCAGCTATCAGGCGAGGCGAATTCCACAGCCGCAGGATCGGGTGCCTCCAGCCCGTATAGTAAGCGCTATGATGAGAAATTGCGCACTTTGCGCCAACAACAGGGGTTCCGAAGATCGCCACCGACCTTCGGGGAGCGCCCATAACCACTTCGGTATTAACCCTATTGATTGTAGGCGCTGCCCGAAGACGGTCTCACATCCGCTGCTCAAACGCGGCAATCTCCGCTTCCCCATCCAACACGCCGATCTCTAAATGGAACTCGCGCACTTCGCCGGGTTCGATGTGGGTGAGATAGCCGTGTTTGCGGTTCCACGCCCGCCCCAGCATACTGACATTCCCCGGCTCAATCCCCGTGACATACGAGCCGTTGACGAAGTTTTGCCACTGGCTTAAAAGCGGGATCTCTTTGACCGGGAATTTCCAATAGACCCCCAATTTGAGCCGGTCGTTGATCAGCCCAACAGACGCATTGCCCTCCGCGTCGGCCACGGGTCGATGCACATAGACCACGGCCTGCGCGTCTGGTTGCGGGGCCTGCGCCGTTGTGTAGATTTCCGGCCCTACTTCGCGATCTTCGGTCCACTCGGTGGTCCGGCTGCTCTTGATCACAAGGCGCGTGCCTTCGTCCAAAACCGGAAAGCCGGGATTGCAATGGTAGACGAACATGAGCGGTGAAGCCAGCGCACTGAGATTTTCGATGCGGTCGTAAATGCGCAAACATTTTTCACCCAGCACTGTGGAAATTTCGCGGCTTAATTCAAGGTTAGTGCCAAAGACCACCGCTTCGCGCATTTTGCCACGTATGCGCACAACATACTCTTCCTTGTCCCAGTTGGCTTCGGCGACCACGCCCTTGGCCGGTAAAAAGGAAAGCCGCCCATGCAGGCCCAGTTCTTCATTCTCTTCCAGCGGATCGACTTCGGGGTGGCCGGTAAAGGTCATGCCGCAGCTCAGCACCAGCCCGCCGAAGAAGCCGCGCAGCCAACCGTTGCCCTGCGGTTCGTAAAAGGCCGGCCCCACATCGCCCGTGTTGCTGCGAAAACACAACGACATCCCCTTATAATGCGCCGCGGCAACGTCCAATGAACGGCCCGGCAGCACCGAAAAGCTCAGCCCAGAGGCATTAAAGACCTCGATCAGATCCGCACCGCGCTCGTTGCCTTCGACCAGCTCGGCCTTGCGGGCGCCGGCCACCTGACTCATATCGCCCACCAAATTTAACAATTGCCGTTTGGTGTATTGACGTCCAAACAGTTCAGGCATGATAGTTTCTCCTTCTTTTGAGTAATTGACAGTGCCAGTATTCTAGCTTGCTAGGGTGGCGCTGTCAACGCGCTTTTGCAGAAAGAGTGCCTAGCAGAAAAGTGGCGGGTTTTGCTCAGCAATGATCCCTCCGCCTAACAGCCCACCTATCGCCAGTTTGTCGATCTTGACACTGACCAAAACGTCTAAAAACAGAGGTAACACTCGGTGGTCGATAGCTGTGACATGGCGTAAAGTGCAAAAAATTTGTTGACAAAGAGATTAGAATTTAGTACAGTAGAAATAACTCCAGACCTCACTCGAACAGCACACCCGTTCCAGTATAACCAATCATAGTGTCTATGGCCCATTCATTCAAGTAACAAGAGGTGAATTAGATGGCGTCGTCTAGGCATGGCATTAGGGAAATAGGTGGAAGCGGTGCTTTTGCGCTTAGGGTGAATCGGCTATATCTCTGTGTTGATTCGAGACGGCAACGGGAAAAGCGGAATCCGTCTATTTAATAGTTGGGCGAGCTTTCCCGTAGTTGCATCTGCTATCCTTTCCATCTACAATACTTCCACGAACGCATGGGGTAGTGTGGAGTACAACACGATGGCCTACAGCGATTTTTCCTTTGATATCCTAAAACGTGACTTTGGCTTGATCTTGATTGAAGATCAGGCGCTCTTTCCGCACCCGCCAATCGCGTCAGTACCAGACACACTGGCGCTGTTGTTGGCGCGGTACATTCCGCTGGCGCTCAATATTAGTACGGAAAAAGCTCGTTCCGAATTTATTATCGCGCCTATTCTTGCCGACCTCAAGTTTCAACATCCTGATCAGATCAGTCTCTTCTCTGGTGTGGATTTTACCGTTGATGAACGGCGCGGCTTGAAAGGTCGCTGCGATTACATCCTCTCGCGTGGACGGGAGCAACTGATGCTCACTGCGCCAGTTTGCGTGTTGGTGGAAGCCAAAAACGAGCAGATTACCGGCGGTATTCCACAATGTTTAGCCGAAATGATCGCCGCGCAGGAATTTAATGCGCGCAATGGCATCACGATCTCCCCAATGTATGGCGTGGTCACGACTGGCAGCCTGTGGCGATTTCTCAAACTGATCGACAGCACGGCCTATGTGGATGTGACGGAATATCCAATTCAGCAATTAGAGTACATCCTGGGTATTTTGCAAACAATTACGGCAACACCATAAAAGCACACATGTATGTTGCTCTGCTAGGGCAAGGAAACGCCCAACAACGGGTTGCAGCGGACGGGGCGTGATCGCTGTTTTCTGAGCGCCCCCTGTCCTTCACCCGCCGCTGAACCCTGGCCGTTGGGTCGCGGCAGCGATGGCACGGGAAAACCTAGAAAAGTTAGTAAAAACACGGACATATCAACTCAAAAAGGAGTGAAATCATGAGTAAGAGAGCGAACGCACTAGCGGATCGAATTGAACAGGGCGCACAGGCATTGGCCGCATTTGTCCAAAATCTATCCGATACAGAATGGAATACAGTGATCCCGAATGAAGAACGCACAGTCGGGGTTTTGGTGCATCATGTGGCGAATGTCTACCCCCTCGAAATTGACCTAGCCAAAGCAATCGCAGCAGGTGAGCCCATTGCTGGCGTTACCTGGGAGATGATAGCGCACATGAATGCACAACATTCACAGGAAAATGCAACCGTGAATAAGCAGGCAACCCTTGCGCTTTTGCAGCAGAATAGTAAGAACGCGGCGGATAGGGTTCGAGAATTTACGGACGAAGCATTAGACACAGCAGCAACCATCTCGCTGAATGCCGATGCACCGCTCACGGCCCAATTCTTCATTGAAGATCATGCGCTTCGGCATAGCTTACATCACCTAGGCAACATCCGCGCGGCACTAGGCGGCTCATCATGATTTTGGACTGATGCCGTAATCGGGTAGCGCAAAACAAAGGCAAAAGTGAAGAGCTTTGCCGAACATACGCGCCACTTGACACCTGCTACTTGGTTGTTGTGCCAGATCACCAGCAATTCCTAGGGGTGGTGTCTGGTAGTCAACATTAGACGAAGGCATAGAAGTAGTCGTGAAGTTCGCTTGGCAAAGGATCCTGTGGTAACCAATAATGTCGTGCTGACGGCTTATTTGATTGAAAAGTGGCAAACCAAGCAAAGCCATTCATTATGATGCGGCAGGTGATATTCTTTCGGTGACGTTTACCGAAGCGGCGGGGCAGCAGCAGACCGCCATTGAACTATTGGACAACATTATCTTTATGACAACCCCGAAACGGAAAAACCACTCCAACTGATTTTGTTAAGTTATCAGGCGCTGTTACAGGCCAGTACAGAGACTCCCCTTGTGCTTGATGGGCTAACACAAGCGCCGGCCAAAGTCCAGGCCGCGGTGCTGGCGTTGCTCCAACATGCGCCGTTGACAGACTTTTTGCAGTTGGGCAAAACGCGTGGAAAATCAGATTGACCAGTCGCTTACAAGAAATCTTTACACCTGCAATTTTGCAAATAGTGACGGCCAATTGAGGCAGCGTCGCGACGAGCCACAAATCTTGAGTCAGTTTTGTTGGCTCCAAGGTTGGCCAGATAGCTCTGTTAACGTAAAGGCTGCAAGTCTAACAAGGGTTGCAGTTCGATGCCTTCGTCTAACATTGACCACCAGACGCCGCCCCCAGATGGTACAATTTCCCAGGCCTTCCGTTGTTCTGGTGTAGCATTGAGCAACCAACGCAACCAAGGGTATTGGGATATTTTGAGTTGGATTGCTCGGCCATCACCTAGGTGAATGATCACGTTCTCCTGTTCAAAGGTGATATTGACAATCTTAACGATAGTGACTGACTCAGCCGGAAAAGTGTTCGTCCCATATCTCATATAATTCATCTAAGTGACTCCTCGTGGCACGGCGAATTTTGGTCAACTCCGCCCCACTAAAACCATAGTTGTAAGCAAAATCCAACGCACCTAACCAGATTTTGGCTTCATTGCCACCTTTCCAAACATGCATATGGGGTGGCTCATTTCTTTCATTGGAGTAGAAGAAGAAACGATACCCATTGATCATTCGGCTAGGCAAAATTTAGTCTCTTTAGTAGTAAAGTTGTGGTTACACATTTATAAAGTTTAACGGAATCTGACTTGGTGCCGACAGCATAAGCTGTATTATAGAAGAGCAAAAGAAAAAGATCAATCATACAGAACGAATTTGCCCAGGCAGAATACCAACTGACCAATGAAAAAACGTTGTCCATTGCAACCATTGAGGCTGGCGACAACGCGGCGTCATAGTTACGCCAGACGCCGCAAGTATTGCTCGACGAAATCGCAATCGACCAGATCGGTATAGGCGTCGGTTAACTGTTTCGTCAGCGGGCCGGGTACGCGTCCATCGCCGACTACTTTGCCGTTGAACGAATGCACCGGACAAATACAGAAACTGGTGGAGGTGATAAAGGCTTCGTCGGCAGTGTAGGCGTTATAGGGCGTCAGATCGTCTTCCACCAACTTGAGTTTGAGTTGTTCGGCCAATTCGATCACGGTTTCGCGGCTTACGCCGGCCAACACGTACTGTTCTTTGGGCGTGTAGAGCACACCATCCTTGACCAAAAAGACGTTGCTGCCCATGCCTTCGGCCAGAAAACCGCGTGTGTCGAGCAGCAGGGCCCAAGCTTTGGGGTTGGCATTGCGCACTTCCAAATCGGCGACAATCATATTCAAATAGTTGTGGCTCTTGACGTTGGGACTTAAACTTTCGGGCGGGGTTCGTTGCACCGAAGGAAAGACGACATCAATGCCATCCCGATAGAGATGGGCGCGAGCCTTGAGCGGCAAAGGCGTGCATTCGACGATCACGGTGGGCCCGCTGTTTTGCCAGAAGTCACCGCCGACCACGTCCACCCCGCGCGTGACACGCTGCCCTACCCAAAAATCTTCACCAGGGCCCAACAAACCCAGATTGCGCTCGACTACATCTTTAGAGATCTTGGCAAGCTCGTCCAAGCTGAGGCCGGGGTCAATCCCCACATATTTGAGTGATCGATAAAGCCGCTCAAGATGCTCTTGCAGCTTAAAGATGTGGCCGTTAAACGTGCGGGTCATATCAAACACGCCGTCGCCGTATTTGAAGCTGCGGTCGCGAAATGAAATCAACACCTGGCTTTCGGGGACAATCTGCCCGTTAAAGTAAGCGACGCGTTCTACGTTTGCCATGCTTCCTCCTCGATTAACCAATCAACTAGCTACGTGGTTTACGCCTAATAAACTTGCAATCATTCTCACCCAAAATTGTGGGCGGACACGCAGGCTCCCTCATAGCTGAGGGAGCCTGCATCTGCAAACTGCCCAACCCCCAGCGACCCCACAAAGCGTTTGTAAACACTTTATGTAAGCAAATTATAGTCACAGCCGATCCGCACTGTCAAATAGAACTTATAGATGCGAATAGCCAGCGCCTTCGGCCAGAAA
Organism: Caldilineales bacterium; assembly: GCA_038225095.1. GTDB lineage: Bacteria > Chloroflexota > Anaerolineae > Caldilineales > Caldilineaceae > JAPLGZ01. The sequence continues at coordinate 12,411 of JBBREZ010000081.1, read as the reverse complement.
ATTAGGATTGTTGTTTGCCCGCGAATCGTGCTATGATAGCCACCACAAGCTTCCCTTTTACACCTTGCTCTTACCCACCAAGGGCATCGTGCGCTAACCAACCAAAGGAGTGTATGCCATGCAAGGCTTAATGATGGATTATCCGCTTACGCTGGATCGCATCATCGAACATGCCAACCAAATCTATCCCCACAAAGGCATCGCAACGAAGCTGCCGGATGGCAGCTTCCACCGCTATACCTATGCCGATTTTTATAAACGGGTCAAGCGTCTGGCGAACGTACTGGTTACTTTGGGCGTAGAGAGCGGCGACCGTGTGGGCACCTTTGCCTTTAATAACTACCAACATATGGAATTATATTTCGGCATTCCAGGCGCGGGCGCGGTCTGTCACACGCTCAACATTCGGCTTTCTCCCGACCAGCTAGCCTACATCATCAACCATGCCGAAGACAAAGTGATCTTCATCGACGGGCCATTGCTGCCGCTCTTTGAAAAACTAACTGGCCTGATCGATACCGTGAAACACTTCGTGCTTTTCAACGCGCCCAAAGGCGTGACCACCCAACTGCCGAACGTCCACTACTATGAAGATCTGATGACAGCGGCCGGTGAAGAATTTATCTGGCGCGCCACCGATGAAAAGCTGGCCGCTTGCATGTGTTATACCAGCGGCACCACCGGCAACCCCAAAGGCGCACTCTACAGTCATCGCTCGATGTATTTGCATACGCTCGGCGTCTGCCAGGCCAATTCGTTGGGCATCACGGAAATTGATACGGTGTTGCCGGTGGTGCCGCAGTTTCACGCGATGGCCTGGGGCCTGCCGTATGCTTGTCTGATGGCCGGGGCGAATATGGTCATGCCCGGCCCGCACTTGCAACCCAAGCCCCTTGCCGAGATGATTGACAGTTATCGAGTGACGGTCGCCGCCGGTGTACCGACGCTCTGGACTGGCTTGTATCACGAATTAAAGAGCAATCCGCGCGATATTTCCTGCGTGCGCGCCCTGGTGGTTGGCGGTTCGGCCATGCCGCGCGCGTTGATTGAAGGCTATGAAAAAGATTTGCATGTCAACGTGATCCACGCCTGGGGGATGACCGAAATGTCACCACTCGGCACCGTTTCGATCCTGCAAAGCCACCATCGGGATTTGCCCGATGCCGAGCAGTGGGACATCAAAGCCAAGCAAGGCTACCCGATTGCCAACGTAGAGATGCGCATTATGAACGAAGCGGGCGAAGCATTGCCGTGGGATGGCACGACGATGGGCGAGTTGCAAGTGCGTGGCCCGTGGGTGATCAAGAGCTATTTTAAGATGGAGCCGAATGCGGATAATTTTACCGCCGATGGCTGGTTCCGCACCGGCGATGTCGCCACGATCAGTGCCGATGGCTATATGACCATCACCGACCGCACGAAAGATCTGATCAAAAGCGGGGGTGAATGGATTTCTAGCGTGGCATTGGAAAATGCGCTGATGGCCTATCCCAAAGTGATGGAAGCAGCCGTGATTGCGATCCCGGATCAACAGTGGGCGGAGCGGCCATTAGCGGCGGTTGTCTTGGCGCCCGGCATTGAACACGTGACCGAAGCCGAATTGATGGCCCACCTGGCCCCCCAATTCGCTAAGTTTCAGTTACCAGACCGCATTTTAGTGCTCAAAGCCATCCCCAAGACCAGCGTCGGCAAATTTGACAAAAAAGTGTTGCGCCAGCAATATGCCGAAGGACAATTAGGGTGATTTACGATTTTTGATTGACGAAATAATCTCGTTAACGAAGTAACTTCGTCAATCGTCAATCAAAAATCGTAAATCGTAAATCGAGAAAAAAGAAGCCAACAATGACAACCAAATCAACCCTGACCCACCTGGAATGCGGCTACTGTAGTATCACCTATGCCGCCGACCAGTTAATGAACCTCTGTCCGGCCTGTGGCAAACCTTTACTGGCGCGCTACGATCTGCAAAAAGCCGCCCTGACCTTGACCAAAGAGAGTTTAAAGACGCGGCCCGCCAGCCTTTGGCGCTATGAAGAAGTGTTGCCCGTCCAACGCGAGGATGCGATGATCGCGCTGGGTGAAGGTTGGACACCCTTGCACTGGGCGGCGCGGCTGGGCGAGCAGATCCATTGTCGCAACACACTGATCAAAGACGAATCACTCAATCCAACCGGCAGTTTTAAAGCGCGCGGTTTGTGCATGGCGGTGAGTCGCGCGTACGAACTGGGGGCCAAAGAATTAGCCATCCCTAGCGCGGGCAACGCTGCCGGTGCGATGAGCGCGTATGCGGCGGCCGTGGGTTTGCCAGCCTATGTCTTCATGCCCAAAGACGTACCGGCCATGTTTCAGGTTGAATGCAAAGCATTGGGCGCGATCATTACATTGGTCGATGGCCTGATCAACGACTGCGGCGTCAAGGTGCGCGAAGGGGCAGTAAAGTATGGATGGTTCGATGTCAGCACGCTCAAAGAACCGTACCGCATCGAAGGCAAGAAGACCATGGGCTATGAACTGGCCGAACAGTTAAACTGGACCCTGCCCGATGTGATTATCTATCCTACGGGCGGTGGCACTGGCCTGATCGGCATGTGGAAAGCCTTTGACGAAATGGAGCAAATGGGTTGGATCAATGCTAAGCGCCCACGCATGGTCACCGTGCAGAGTACAGGTTGCGCGCCGATGGTGCGGGCATTCCAACAAGAAGATGAATTCGCCGAACTCTGGCAGGGTGCCAAAACCGTGGCGGATGGTCTGCGCGTGCCAGTGGCGGTGGGTGATTTTCTGATCCTACGGGCCCTGCGCGAAAGTCACGGTACAGCTATTGCCGTGCCCGACGAAGAAATGCTGCACTATGCGCGCGTGATGGGCCAATCCACCGGTATTTTCCCTGCGCCCGAGGGTGCAGCTTGTCTGGCCGCGCAGGTGCGCTTGTTAGAGCAGGGTTGGATCAAGCCGGATGAGACCGTGGTCCTGTTTAATACCGGCTCAGGCTTGAAGTATGCGCATCTGTGGATGTGAGAAGGGAGGATTAGGAAGTAAGGGATTAGGGAAACGGGATTAGGGATTGGTAACAGATACTGTACCTACTTCCTAATCCCGTCTCCCTAATCCCTGTCATTAAAACGGAATATCAGCAGGTTCGGCTTCTGCCAATGGGGGAGCATTGTCACTTCTGCCTGCACCGGCGCCATGCTCTGACTCGCGACCATCCATAAACTTGATCTCCTGCGCGCTGACTTCGATGGATGCCCGCTGATTGCCGTCGCGGTCTGTCCATGGCCGGGCTTCCGTCACCTCTCCAATCACCATAATACGGCGACCTTTGTCGAGATACTGGCTTGCCACTTCCGCCTGCCGCTGCCAGGCTGTAATGCGAAACCAAGTGGTCTTCTCTTGCGCTTGCCCGTCACTCCCAGTCCAGCGCCGGCTAACCGCTAGGCTAAAGTTCGCAACGGCCGTGCCAGACGGCGTATAGCGCATTTCTGGTTTATTACCAAGATTGCCAATCAGTATAATCTGTTGATACATAGTTGCCTCTTTGTCTGCGCGATTTATTCCACATGATTTTGCTCTCCATCGTTTTGCTCAGCGCCATAACATCCACAAGCGATCATTGCTGCTGCAGTCAAACAGATCAACTGTAAAATAATGGCACATGGGCAAGCTCTATTGTAAACAATTAGAGTATCATTCGCATCAGACAAAAGTCTTATCTTTGTCTACGTAAATTGCCGAGTTTACTGGGTGGCCCTAATCCTGTATGCGTTCATGAATGCCGTTCAAACCACTGATAGGCGCGCCTACTGTTCTTCCAAAAATATTTCTCCGACGCCTCTTCGCCTTTTTCGGCAAAGTAGGTTTTGACAATCGCGATGGTGGTTACATAGGCGCCGGCGTGCTCGCAGACCGGCCAATTGCTGCCATAGATCAAGCGATCCGCGCCGAATGTTTGCCACAACGCATCCAAAGTAGGCCGGTAGAAATCCACCTCGGTTGGCGCCGGTTGCACGGTGCTGTTTTCGAGCAGCGCCGAGACTTTCATGAAGAGGTTGGGATGGGCGGCCAGTGCTTGATAGCGTTTCACCCAGACTGGATCGAGCGCTTGGCCTGTGATCGGCATCGAAGCAATATGATTGATGACGATGCGCAATGCAGGCAGTTGGTGCGCCAGATCGAGCACGCCGTCGATGTGTTGCGGGCCGATCAACAGATCCAAAGACAGGTCACGTTCGACCAATTTTTCCAAATCAGCAAGCACAGCGCGCGATATCTCCGGCGCAAAATAACGACCACCGCAGCGGATGCCCTGCAAAAGTGGATTGGCGGCAAACCGGGCCAGCTCAGCGCCAAATTCAGTCTGGCCCGGTTCGATCTGGCCGACCAGCCCGACAATCAATGGGTCAACAGCAGCCAGATCCAGCACCCATTGATTGTCCTCCAACCAACCGCTGGCTTCGACCACGATTGTGCCGGTGACGCCTTCGGGCACGGCCACCTGCGCAAAATTTTCTGGCAAGACCGTGCGATAGAGAATTTTGTCATCCGGCGCCGGCCAAGGGACGCCTTGCGGTCGGGTGGGATCATAGAAATGGGTGTGGGTATCGATAATCATGCTTCGCTCCTTGCGCTTAGCTCTATTTGAGTGCTTTGCAGGCTAGCTTGAATGGCAGCCTCTAGGGTCAAAGTTGCTCCTGCTACCTGAGCGTTAGCCAATGACCTATCATCCAATTTTATTTTCAGTTCTGTCAATAATTCTTCCGCACGCATTTGGGTTTCCCTGCTAGTAGCAGAGTTCTGGCAAGTGAAAGTCAGCAAGCCAGCAGCATCCGTCAATTTCTCTGTTTTCATGCAGAGGCGGCTGATACCAACCACATATCCATCAGATCCGGCAAGGCATGCGTTTCTTGAAAAATGGTCAGGGCCGCCTGAAAATGTTGATGCGCCGTCGTATATTCGCCTAACGCGCACGCAGCATTGCCTAGTGCAGTTTTAACGAAGTTACTTTGCAATGTACTGTACATTTCCCCAGAGAACAAGGATGACAGCGCAAGGTTGTTAATCGGTAGACCACAGCGGAGCCGGCACGCCTACGCGCCGGACCATGCGCACGCGACGTGCTTGCTCCGCCCTTGCGCGCAACCTGGCGCTGTCATATTAATTATTAACCCAAGTTGCTACCTTAGAATGCTGCGTATAGCCATTGTTTTTAGGCGTTACCAGAGCGAAATGGAAAATTGAGCCGCCTTTAATTTGATATAGTGCGTCCTGAAATTACGTCAAGGCCAGCCAGTTAGCCTTTTGAAGCTTTAAATTGTCTTAGCTTCCAGCATTTTGCAGCCAAAGCAAGCTGATGGCTGATAATTTATACGTCATTTCTGGTCTGAATTCGTAAAAACGAGTACTACACGTAATTTTTCAAGGTAGCAACCTGGGTTAATTAATTTTTTGCTCCATTGCTGACGAGAGCAATAGGTCGCCACGCTCATTAACCGTTAATTATTCTAGACGCCCCTACCATTAATTTGTGCGAAATTTATTGGCGTTTCGATAAGAACTCGCGCAGTCAGCAGCAAATCTCCTCACTTTCATCCTTCATTTCCCTCTACATTAGCCAGATCAACACTTTTTCAACGATTGGGTGTTATATTTTACTCCAAGCAAGCTAACCAAACACACTTGAGCTGACCCTAGGCGGTGCTGTGATCTAGCGCACAACTTGACTGTAGATCACAGCATATTGACACTAGCCATTTCTGGATAAAATGGCTAATATTTATTGATACATTGTTGCCAAACTAAAGCCGAGTGCGATTTGAGCGCAGACCAGGAAACATTCTTGGCTTACGCACTGTCTATTTATTGTTTACTCTGTTTGTTCTTTGTTCTGTTTGCCAATGCTACGGACGCTGGCAAAACAACCGCAGTTTAGGGCACAACTCACAAAAGCATCAATAAGCACCGGAGACTATCCCATGTTCGTCCCCCAACCCGAACATCGTCTAGCACGCGAACAGTTGTCAGCACGGCCGTCATTGCCGCCGGCCGTTGACAAACAGGAACCGAAGTATCACAGCTATCATCAATTAGGCAACCATTTCAAGCAGGGCGGCCATTCAGTGCTCGCCCTGGCCGAATATCAGCAGGCGATTCACGAATTGGAACGCCTGCGTGCCCAATTGACTATCAAGCAACGCGCTGACTTTTTGGCCGACAAGCAAATGATTTATGAAGAAATGGTCGATCTCTGCCTCGAATTGCAACAGCCGGCGCAAGCCCTGGCCTATGCGGAGTTAGTCAAGTCGCGCATGCTGGCCGATCTCATGGCGATGCCGCGTAATTTGAAAGCACAAGGAGAAAATCCTCCGGATCGGCCTTGGGTTGCCGCGCTGCGCCACTTGTGGCAAGCGCGCGATCAGTTCATTGACGCTTGGCAAGAGCCCGGTGAAGCACACTTGCGCGGTGGCGCGCCACCGCGCAGCCGTACGCCCGCCAAACCGCAAGTATCGGTCTTGCCATCGATTGTTATGGAAGCTGAACAGTGGCTTGCCGATTTGTGGGGCAGCGTGCACACGCGCCATAGTCACCCCACTCAGAAAATAATATCGTCATCTACGTCCACCGAAGCTGTCCAAGCTTGTCTGGAACCGGGTACAGCGCTGGTCGAATATTTCGTCATTAATGGCCGTTTTGTTGCGTTTGTCGTTACGACTGAGCGGATCTATGTCCAGCGCCTGCCGGGCACATTGCCACAAGTGCACCAACTGCTCCGCTTCTTGCAACTCAACCTGAAAACGGTCGCCCATGGCGCGCCGTCTCAGCTTGAAAATTTAACGCGCAACGCCAATCAGTTGCTTCAGAGTCTGTATAAGCTGCTGTTTGCTCCATTGCGGGACGCATTGGCGGCTTACACGCGCCTGATCATTGTGCCACATGGTCCGCTCCATCAGCTTGCTTTTGCGGCTTTGTACGATGGTCAGGCGTATCTGATCGAGCAATATGAGATCAGCTATCTACCACGCGCTGGCTTGCTGCCTCATTGTACCCAGGCCCAGGCTCGGACTAGTACAACAAAGGCAATGGTGGCGATGACTTTTGGGTATTCTGTCGGTGGCCAACTGCCCCATGCCACCCAAGAAGCCCAACAAGTGGCGCTGCTAACCAATGGTCAGGCCTTTCTGGAAGAGGCCGCCACCACGGCCCAGGTGCGCAAGGTGGCGGCGCAGTGCCGTCTGTTGCATCTGGCGACGCATGGTAACTTTCGCGCCGATAACCCGCTCTTCTCCGGCTTGGCTCTGGCTGATGGCTGGCTTACGACGTTGGATGTCTTTGATCTACATTTGCAGGCTTCGCTCGTCACCCTGAGCGCTTGCCAGACGGGTTGCCACGTCATTGCGGATGGCGATGAACTGTTAGGTTTGATGCGGGCCTTCTTGGTCAGTGGCACGGCCTCACTGGTTGCCTGTCTGTGGGCGGTGGAAGATCAAGCGACTGAGCAATTCATGACGCATTTTTATCAAAAACTCGCCAACGGCTTGACCAAAGGCGCGGCATTGCGGGCGACCCAAATCTACTTGCTCCACAGCCAGGCCAGGCAGGATAGCAACGGCAGCGCTACTTATGCGCACCCCTATTTTTGGGCACCTTTTTTCTTGGTTGGCGCGTCGGGGTTATTGTAATTCAGGGGACGAAACCATAGGAAAAGCCGTTACACAGAGAGCGCAGAGGAAAATCATCAGCGCTGGCTTTTTTCTCCGCGTCCCTCTGTGCGCTCGGTGTTATGCGGTTGCTGGCCTGAAATTTTTATGGATGCTTGCTGCGTAGATTAAGTTTTCGCTTAAAAAAGCGCACCCAAGCAGGCGCTAACTCAGGTAGATTGATCAATTGTTGCGCCACGCCAGGCTCGAAGGTTTGATAAGCACACGCATTGACCGTGGAGAGCGACGCTGTTGGATTAGGGCGCGCCTGCAATTGCCAGGCATCACCCGTCGCTACTTCGCCGGGCGCTAGCACGCGCAAATAGAAACCCGTACGGAGAATCTGGCGCGTGCGCTTTTGGAAGTCCGGCAAGTGGAGCTTGCGATTCTGCTTGCTGCACGGCATGCGCGGGCCGCTCACCTGGACTTGGGCTGTGCCGACGGCGTAAATATCACCAATATAAATTTCATTTTCATCCGCATCGGTCAGGGTCCAATTTTCGCCAATGCTGCCGGGGCCAAAAGTGCTTGTGTTATAAACACTGTTCCAATAGTGGTAATGATCCAGCGAATGACAACAGACGGCCTGGCTCGGCGAACCATGATACTTCTTATCCGTCACCTGATCGCCTTCAAGCCCACGCAAGCCCAAGTGGACGGGGCCAATGACCGGCTGCCGAAAAATCGACGATTGCCAGACGCCGGTCTCGTCTGAAATCGTTTTGGGTTGGCCAATCAAGATCGTATGAATGGTTATCATCAAAAACTCCCTATTTCATTTAATTGACTCATGTTACGCAGAGCTACCGCAACCCCACCCGCGCCCCAAACGGGCTCCCGCTCCCCTGGTAAGGGAGGGGACTGATCAGGGACAGACGAAGTGATACCTTCTGTCCACCAACCGGCTCCCTCCCTTATCAGGGGAGGGCGGGGGTGGGGTTGCCTTGCGTAGCATGAGTAATTGATTAAAGTCGAAAACAGGGCGCTTATTTAAATTCCGTAAAACCGGACCCAAGCACCTGTTGCGTCATGTCAATACTGACAAAGGCGTTGGGGTCTACCTTCGCCACAATGCGTTTTAAGTCGTTGACTTGTGGTCGATAGATCGTGCACATGATAATCGTGCGCGGTTCGTCGGTATAGCCGCCGGCCCCTTGCCAATAACTGGCGCCGCGTCCCAGGTCCGCTTGCAACATATCGAGCATGGCCTGGGATTTTGTCGTCACAATAAAAGCTGTCCGCGCTCGGCTGGGGCCTTCCAGCGTGTAGTCAGTGGCCAGACCAGACAGGAGCAGGGTCAACATGGCATACAGCGCAATCTCCCAGCCAAAAACGAGGCCAGCCACCAAGATCACCGCGCCGTCCACAAAAAGGTAAATCTGGCTGAGCGGAATGCCAGTGCGCAGTTGAATCACGCGCCCAATAATCGCCGTGCCACCCATGGTTGCCCCTGCCGCATAGACCAGACCACCGCCAATTCCACTTACTAACCCGGCATAGATGGCGCTGAGCAGGATGTTGTCGGTGAGCGGATAGTGGGCGAGGTAATGGGGCAGATAAAGCTGGAACAGCTCGATCGCAACGGAGAAAATAAGCACCGATAGAATCGTATTGACCAGGAAACGCCAGCGGCCCAGATAGAAAAAACCAATTAATAATAGCGGGATATTGACAATCAAGTAAAAGGCAGAAATCGAAAAGCCGGTGAAATGGTTGATGATAATGCCGATGCCACTCACCCCACCGGCGGCCAGATTATACGGCGCTTGAAAAATGCTGAAGGCTAGCGCTTCGATCGTCGTACCAATGAGCACAAGCAAAAAAGTTTGAATTTCGCGCCCGATCGCATAGAGTACTTTTCGATTCATCGCTTACCTGCCTCTTGGGTGAATGCAAAACACGCAGCGGAAACCACTGGCTGCTCAGTCTCCGCTGCGTATTTACCAAATTGTTAATCCATTTTCAACCACTCAGGCGTGGTGGCTGCCTGCTGTGGCTAATGTGTCATCCATTATGTCCGATAATCCCCGTTGATCTTGACATACTCGTAGCTCAGATCAGTCGTCCAAACGGTTGCTGTGCCTTTGGCCAATCCCAACTCAATCCGCACATCGATCTCGGGTTGCTTGAAAATAGCGGTGGCCGTCGCTTCCGAATAATTGAGCGGTGTGCCGCTCGCCACCAGTTGGAGTTCTGGCATGCGCGTGGCCGCGTCCGGCCCACCACTGATAAACAGATCGCACTGCTCTGGTTCAACTTGAATGCCCGCGCGTCCTATAGCCGCCAGAATGCGGCCCCAGTTGGCGTCGCTGCCAAAGAACGCCGTCTTCACGAGTGGACTGGTTGCCACCGTATTCGCCCCTTGGTGCGCCGCATGATCATCTTGCGCACCGTTGACCCGAATCGTCACAAATTTAGTGATGCCTTCGCCATCTAACACAACCGCTTGTGCCAGATCGGTGCAGATCGCCGTCAACGTCGCCTGAAAAGTAGCAAACGATTGGCCGTTCGCGTCTGTGATCTCGGCATGGCCGGCCGCGCCATTCGCCAGCAACAGTACCGTATCATTCGTGCTGGTGTCGCCGTCAATGCTGATACAGTTGAAGCTTTGGTTGACGGCGTAGGTGAGCGCCTGTTGCAGCAAGGGTTGCGCGATGTGCGCGTCGGTGGCAATCGTGCTGAGCATGGTGGCCATATTCGGATGGATCATGCCCGCGCCTTTGGAAATGCCCGTGAAATGCACGGTTTGGCCGCCCAATTCAACCGAGCGGGTAAACAACTTGGGCCGCGTGTCGGTTGTCATAATCGCGCGGCTGGCGGCGTCCCAACCGTCTGGCCGCAACTGCTCTACGGCTTTGGGAATGCCCGTCAGCAACTTGTCCATGGGCAACTGTACGCCAATCACACCGGTGCTCATGACAAAAATGGAGTGATCACCGGCGCCGAGCGCTTGCTCGACGGCTTCCGCCGTCTGGCGCGCATTCACATCGCCTGGCGTGCCGGTACAGGCATTGGCGCACCCACTGTTGATGATCACGCCGTGCACAGTTTCTGGGTTGAATTTGAGCAATTGGCGGTCATAGAGCACGGGCGCAGCGGGGAAAGCATTTTGCGTAAAAGTGGCCGCGGCCCGGCACGGCGTCCGGCTGGCGATCAGCGTCAAATCCGGCGTGCCGTTCTTCTTAATGTTTGCCGCAATGCCGGCAGCGTCGAAGCCGGTGACGGTGTAGTTGGTTTGGTTCATGTTGGTTCCTCCTTTTTAGACAAGAGGACAGGGAGATAGGGAGACAAGGAGCCAGGAAGACAAGGAGCGATGTAGAACAGCCATCCTCTCCTTGTCTCCTTGTCTCCCTGTTTCCCTATCTCCCTGTCTATCGGTTCTTCTCTTTCATCATCGCCTGCACCTTCAGCGGCAAGCCGAAGAGCCGGATAAAACCCTGCGCGTCGGCGTGATCGTAATCGCCTTCCTCGAAGGTGACAATGTCCTGGCGGTAGAGGCTGTAGGGGCTTTTGCGTCCGGCTAGAATCAGATTTCCCTTATAGAGCTTCAGGCGCACCGTGCCGGTAACATTCTGTTCCGTGCTGTCAACAAAGGCGGTCAAGGCCTCGCGCAGCGGTGTGAACCATTGGCCGTTATAGACTAACTCGGCAAACTTGAGCGCGATTTGCTGCTTGTATTGCAACATGTTGCGGTCTAAGCACAACTGTTCGAGCGCGGCGTGGCCGCGATAGATGATCGTGCCGCCGGGGGTTTCGTAGACGCCGCGACTCTTCATGCCGACCAGGCGATTTTCCACAATGTCCACGCGGCCAATGCCATGCTTGGCGCCCAGCGTGTTGAGCGTCTTCACGATCATTACCGGGTCCATTTTTTGACCGTTGATCGAGGTGGGGATGCCCTTTTCGTATTCAAGTTCCACATATTCCGGCTCATTCGGCGCTTCTTCCGGGTTCGTCGTCCACTCGAACATGTCGGCGGGCGGTTCGTTCCACGGATCTTCCAGCGGACCACCCTCGTTGCTCAAGTGCCATAAATTTTTGTCTTGACTGTAGATGCGTGCCATCGTCGCCTTGACCGGCACGTTATGTTCGGCGGCATAATCCAGGGCATCAACGCGGCCTTTGATATTCCATTCGCGCCAGGGGGCAATAATGCGCAGCCGCGGGTTCAGCGCCATCACGGTCAATTCAAAGCGCACCTGATCGTTACCCTTGCCGGTGGCGCCGTGGGCGACGGCATCCGCGCCTTCCAATTCGGCAATGCGCACCAGATGTTTGGCAATGATCGGTCGCGCGAAGGAGGTGCCCAACAGGTATTCGCGTTCATAGATCGCGCCGGCTTGCATGGTGGGGAAGACATATTCGGTCAAAAATTCGTTGCGCAAATCTTCGACATAACACTTGCTGGCGCCCGAAGCAATCGCCTTTTCCTCTAACCCAACGAGTTCATCTTCCTGGCCCAAATTGGCGCAAAAGCAGATGACTTCACAATGATACGTGTTCTTCAACCACGGCACAATAATGCTCGTATCCAGCCCGCCGGAATAGGCGAGGACGGCTTTTTTGACAATTGGTTTTGCAGACATTTTCGTTGCTCCTCTTGAATAAAATAGAGATTGGCGATTAGAGATTAGAGATTGGAGAGCAGATATAATCGCCAATCTCTATTTTACTTTTTTCCCAACAAAAAACGCCACCCGGATCACCGGTGTGG
>JBBREZ010000080.1:0-18176 GCA_038225095.1 Caldilineales bacterium | reverse complement strand
GTAACCGCACCTACGAATTCTTTTCAGACCGTCTCTGAGTCTTCTTTTTTGTTTATTTCCCGCACATTGTGTGCGCAAGCGCCATGAAACAGGCGAATCACAGGGTACGGGATGACCGTCACAAAAACGTCACAGATCGGTTGATGGTAAAGAACACAACGCAAAGGCGCAAAGGTCTTCGAGAAGCAGAGAAAAAACTTTGCCGCTTTGCGTTAATCATAGATATTATCTGGAATAAAGCACTGGAGTAGACAGGGGAACAGGTATACAGGTGACATCTCCCTGTTTACGTATCTACCTATCTACCGCTGGTAACGGCTTACTCCGAATAAAGTTTAACGAGCGTGCAGTTTGCGGCTGTTAGTGACCTGCGCCTTGCATTGCAGGGTCTCCGACATAAGCCTCGCATGATACACGTGGATTCCAATCGGCGAACATACCGTTGGGATTGCTCTGCCAGGCCCAGACATGCAATTCGTAGAAGGCGGGGATGCCATAGCGGTTTGGGCTGCTCGAATAGTTGAACAATTGCCCCATCAACACAGGCGGTGTCTTGTGCTTGGCGTTCCAGGCATCGGCGATCACGATATACTCCACGCCCAAGAGTTGCATTTTTCCACTCTTTGCTTCGTACAGCAGCGCCTCGGGATGTTGTGCGTCCAGTTCACCGTCGCCAACCAGAGCGCTATTGGCAAAATGAATGCCCATCGCCCCCTCCTGCGGGCTAGCCACACAACCGTGGAGCAGGGCGTAGCCGGCCTTCTCGGCCTCTTTTACATCCTGAAAGCGGGCAGTTGCTTGCCGGACTGTCGCAACAAGCGTAGGCGTTGGCGCTGCACTGCCCGCGCGAGTCATGGCGACGGAAGCCAAGGCCATTAGCGCCAGGGCTGCCAAGCCGATTTGTAACAAGCGTTTGTGTTTCATTGGAAATCTCCTTGTTTTTTTGTGCTGCCAGCTAGGCGCAACACAGATAGAATACTGTTGTTGTTTAAGATGTTGTTTGATATAGTTGATGATAAATGAATTCACCTGCGTTGCATCATCCTGCGCACGATTGTGCTGCGACCGGTGCGTGGTACAAACCATAATGTACCCACTTACAATATCAAAAAGCCGCGCCCTTGCCTACTGAAGTTAGACAGATCCTTGACCTGACGATAGTTAGTGTTACCAAAGGGGACTGAAAAATCACCCGGTACGCTTCGCAGTTTGCTTGGAAGTATGCGTCCTGTAGAACGAATAGGCTTCGACTGTGGGCAGGCTGGTCGACGCCTGGCGCTGCTCACTGGAAAGTCCTTGTAAAGCCGCCAAGATCTACAGAGCCAGATTGCCGGCGCCGCAGGCCACATCCAACACGTGGTCGCCGGGCCGGAAGTTCAGGCGGACGATAAATGCCGCCGCGCCGGGCGCATACGACTGGGCAATCTTGCCGAAGTTGCCGGCCGTCCAGGTCGCCTTCGTGCGGGCAGTGAGTACATCAATTTCAACGGGGGGTGAAGGTAAGGTTGTCATGCTCTTGTCTCCTGATTGTGAAAGATTTCTGGTTGATGATCAAAACGTTTTGTTGATCCCTCGCATCCAATCTGCGCATGATCAACAGGGTACGGGGCGACCGTCACAAAAATGTCATAGAATTATTTGGCCGGAAACAACAGACCCGGGAACCTGTAAGTTTATGGTTTTTTGCTCCATGTAGTCGTGATTTTAATCACCGCTGTTCTTTCTTTGACCCTTCACCGCGCATGGGTGTGCCGACCTCTGTGACGTGCGCATCCATAAAATTTTGTCCGCGCGCCCGCGCAACCGAAACACGATGGTGGCCATCGACCACGAAATAACGCTCACCAATGTTGAACAGGTCTACCGGCGGCAAAGGAACTTCCGCGTAGAAGGCTTTGGCAATACTAACCCAGCGTTCTCTGGTGTGAATTTTGCGTGGAAAGAAAGCACGGTCGAAATCATGAATGCGCCCCTCGCTCCCGACGATTTTGTCTAGGGGCACGACTTGTAAACCAATCATATGTTGCCCATTGCTCGGCAAGTCGGCGCGAATCTGGTCAAAAGAGAGCAGATCATTGCATTTTCGGGTCAGCCAACTGATCCAGTCGCGCCACCAAGCTTTGTACATGGCGCGCTCAAAATCATCATACGCTAACTGACTAACTGTTGTCGTGATCATTGCTAAGCCGCCACCAACGCTGGTTGCGCTGTCCACCCGAATTGTTGCAAAAAGGTCGCCATGCGCGTGGGTGATGAAAAAATTTCCCAGTTGCGCGCCGGGGCATTGAAGTTATCGGCAAAGGCATTGGCAATGGCCTGGTGCTGGCTGGCAGCGATTAGCAGATCGATGACGTGGGGCGGCGGCGGTTGCAGCATGGCGTTGCTCCACGCGGTCACCGGCTCCAGATAGGCCCATAGCCGTTGCTCCACCTGGCGGCAAAAGACTCGATCAAAGCAGACACCACGGTCAAACGCTTCGACAATCGCTTCGCCCATGATCCAGGCGCTCTGGGATGCACTATTGGCGCCTTGCCCTACAATCGGATCATGCGTGACGTGGGTGTCGCCCAGGGCTAGGACAAAACGCTTGTTGCCCAGGGCGGCATAGGCGCGCCGCACCGTCGGCGTGACCGCCCCTTGTAACAGATCGAGCGGCTGGTGCAGGGCAAACGCGGCTGGATCAATGCGCGCATAGATCAAGGGCGCGTATTGTTGCAACAAGGCCAGCAAGGTCGCCTCAAAACGGGCGGGCGCTTCGTTGTAGTTGAGCGTAGCCATCACCGCCAGTTCACTGCCAGGGATCGCCTCAATCAATAGCCCACCCAGGCGGCTACTCTGTGTAAGAAAGCGATTTTCAAAAATTTCACCCTGTCCCGGTACGATCTGGAAACAGATGGTCTGCGGCGTCAATGGTTGAATGCCCCGAAAAAGGCCAGCCATGAGCAACCGTTGGGGCTGCGTATAGGGTGATGCTTCTGGGATGCGGGGAAAGAGTTGCGTCAACCCATTACGCCCGGTAGCCACCACAACCAACGCCGCCTGCGTCGCCAATTCCGTCATATGATTGGCTTGGAGATCCCGCACGATCACCTGACCGCCACGCGCCGTAAATGTTTCCAGCAGGTGAGGGAGATAGAGCCGCATATCGATCAGGAGGAACGGTTCGGTCGGCTGACCGATAAAGCCAAATGGTTGTTCGCCGCCCACATAGAAATGGGCGTGGACAGTGTCAAATTCGGGCGCGTCCCAGTCGTGGATGCCCAACGCCCGGTGACGAGTGCGGGTGGCGCCCATTAATGCCACCGTACTGGGTAGGCGACTCTGGCGAAGTTGGTCAGGCGTGCGGTCGCTATAGATCGTCACCGGAATGTCATGCGCCAACAGCAATAAGCCCAAATGTAAGCCAGCAATGCCGGCGCCGACGATGGCGACACCGTTGGTTGGTGCGCCATTGGTTAAATAGTTACATGAATTCATTGTATGAGTTTCCTTTTTTGTTTAATTTCCCGCGCACACGATGTGCGCCAGCGCCATTGAATAGGTGAACAACAGGATACGCGGTGACCGTCACAACAACGTCACAGAAGGAGGGTGGCAAAAAATAGAGCCGGAACCCTCAAGGTTCCGGCTCTATTTGCAGGCTGGATGTCGTCAATTCAATTTATGTCAACGAAAGCTGCGCAACTGCGGCGACGATTTGGTCAAGTGGGGTCGTTTGCCCGGTATCCCAATGCGTGTTGAAGGTGGCGTGATCTAATTGCTGGCGTAAGCGCGTGAGGAAAAGGTCGTACGCTGGTTGTTCGGAGGGAGATACAGCGAGGTTAGCTTTTTGGCGCAGGTGATCCGCGGCGCTCAACAGATGCACCGCAAGTTCCAGGTGCCGGCCCAGGTCAACCAAGAGGGTGGCGATGTCTTCTAGCTCCAGAAACGCACCGCGGATATAGCCCACCTCATGCATAAGTTGTAAGCTCTGGCGAAAGTACACGAGCGCCTGGCTGGTTTCACCGAGCTTTTGCACCACAGCGCCCAAATTGGCGAGCGCGAAGCCGGCATTGCTTTTGTCACCAATTTCGAGCAAGATGGGCAGCGCTTCTTCGCTAGCGCGACGGGCCTTTGTGTAATCTTGTTGATTGAAGGCGACTAGCCCCAGGTTTTTCAGTGCAATGCCAATCAGCGCACGATGGTCTAATGTGCGACCGAGCGTCAGGCATTCTTCGTAATAGGTGCGGGCTGCGCCAAAATCGCCTTGTGCACGCGCCGTATTTCCCAAGTTAAAGAGCGCAGTGGCAATGCCGACTTGATCGCCCATGCGTTGGCGCAGATGCAAACTTTCCAAATAATAGTTGCGTGCGACCGCATGCTGACCCCGATCCCATGCCCAGTTGCCCAGGTTGTTGAGGACACGGGCAATGCCATCATTGTGATTCAACGTTCGGAAAAGCGCAAGGCTTTGCGTCAAGCGCTGCTGTGCCGCGCGATAGTGACCTTGCTGCAAATCAACCGCCGCAAGATTGTTCAACACGTCGGCAATGCCAGCTTCATCCTCGGCATGCTCAAAGAGCAACAAGCTTTCATGCAATAAGCGCCGGGCCACTGGGTAATCGTCCTGGCGGTGGGCCAGGAAACCAGCTGCGCTCAACGCCTTGGCCTGCGTTTCGGCGCTTGCCGAGCCACGCTGCGCCAGGGCTTTGCTCAACCATTCACGCCCCTCGCTGAGATAAACACGGATGTCCCAAAACTTAAACAATGCGGCGGTCAAACGCAGGGCCAACTCGCGATCCGCACTGGCGGTGGCATAGGTTAACGCACCGCGCAGATTGGCGTGTTCCAGCTCTAGCCGTGCCAGCCAGCTCTGCTGCACGGCGCTCGTCAAAGCGGGTTCGGCTTGCTCGGCAAGGGTGAGAAAGAATTCGGCATGGCGTCGCCGCCATGTTTCCAACGCATCAGGATTGGTGAACTGCTCCAGCGCATACTCGCGCAGCGTCTCTAACAGGCGATAGCGGCTTTGCCCAAAGTGTGGCTCGACCATGACCAGCGACTTGTCGACCAACTGTGTGAGCAAGTCTAATAAATTGGAGATTGGAGATTGGAGATTTTGGATGGATGGCAGCGCGCCTTTCGCCCCTGAACCCACAATTTGTTCAAGCGCCTCCAGCGTAAAGCTACCGCTAAAGATCGACACCTGTTGAAAGAGGCGACGTTCGGCGTCATCGAGCAGGTTGAAGCTCCAATCGATGGCAGCACGCAGGGTTTGCTGGCGCGGCAAAACGGTGCGGCTGCCCTGGGTCAACAGGGCAAAGCGCGCACCGATTGCACCGGTCAGATAGGCGGCGATCTGCTCGACCGGCAACACCTTGACGCGCGCCGCAGCCAGTTCAATTGCCAGCGGGATGCCGTCGAGCCGTTGACAAATCTCCGCCACCGCCTGGGCATTTTCGGGCGTCAGGGCAAAATCGGGTTGAACCGTCGTCGCACGCTCGACAAAGAGTTGCAGGCTTTCAAATTGCAGCAACAAGTCGACCGGCGCTAATTTTGCAGGATCAGGCGCGGTGAAGGTCGGCACCTGCCAGAGTGTCTCGCCCGCAACGTTCAACGGCTCACGACTGGTGGTAAGAATTCGCAGATTAGGACAGTGCCCCAACAGTTCTGCCGTAATGTGGGCGCAAGGCTCGATCAAATGCTCGCAGTTGTCGATCACCAGCAGCAATTGCTTGTCGCTCAGAAAACTCGTTACAGTTTGGCTCAACGTCTGGTCAATCACTTCGCGCACGCCCAACGTTTTAGCGACCGCACGCGTAACAAGCCCGCTGTCACTTAGCGCCCCCAGATCCACCCACCAGACGCCGTGGGCAAAGCGGTCGATCAGGTCGGTTGCCACCTGAATGGCGAGGCGGGTTTTGCCACTGCCGCCGGCACCGGTCAGGGTGAGCAGGCGGGTTTCGTTGGAGGAAGGGCTGATCAGTCGCTTCACCTCCGTCATCGGTTGTGTGCGACCGACAAAACTGGTGAGGGGAAAGGGGAGATTGGTGATTTTGGCCGCTGGCGACGCCGCTTCCCCATCTTGCTGCTTAATCCACTGATAAAGAGCAGTAGTTTCAGGCATGGGCGGCGCATCGAGTTCATCGCGCAAGGCGCGCACACATTGTTCATACTGGCGCAGTGCAGCCGCTCGATCACCGGCTGCCACGTAGCAGAACAGTAAGTGCTGATG
Source organism: Caldilineales bacterium (assembly GCA_038225095.1). Classification (GTDB taxonomy): domain Bacteria; phylum Chloroflexota; class Anaerolineae; order Caldilineales; family Caldilineaceae; genus JAPLGZ01. Next base: position 11,965 of record JBBREZ010000080.1, on the reverse strand, counting down.
GGCAGCTTCATTCGCCGGGTCAAAGGTCAGCACCTGTTGGGCAACGGCAATGGCCGCCCCGTACGCGCTACGTGCACGCAAGGCTTGTGTTACCTGTAAACCTAGCTTGAGCAGGCGCGTACGATAATATTCGCGTTCTATGGTGAGCCACTCGTCGTAGAAGCCCATCAGTAATTCACCCTGCCACAGCGCCAGTTTCGATGTCAGCAAGTCACTGTTGGCGCTGTCAAGCTGATTCTCCAAATCAAGCGCATCATGGAGATCGACCCACACGGGAAAGGCGGGGTTGAGTTGGACATGGTCACGGTTAGCGTGCAGGAGATCGGGGGCCACCGCTTTACGCACGGTCGCCAGCGCGGTGCGCAGCGAATGGCGCGCCTGTGCATCGGATGAGTCACCCCAGAAGAGAGTGGCGAGATGGTCACGTGCCTGTTGTTCTGGGTGGAGGAGCAGATAGGCGAGCAATGACTCAACTTTGCGGCGCGGTAGGTGAATAGGCGCACTATCACGTTCGATGCGCATGGGGCCAAGCAGATAGACGCGTAACCGCGTAGCTTGTGTGATAGGGGCAAAGAGTAGGCTCAGTTCTTTCTTCATCGCCCCATTATACTACAAGCCCCATACTACAAAGGACGCCGATGATACGTTATATGGAGGAAGAACACAAAGATTTATGTAAAACCGTCAAGCCTGGCCGCCGTCGTTTCTTCAACGCGCTGATTTACAAACAACGCTTTACGACCGAACGCACGTTTGCTTGGATTGACAAATTCAAACGCTTGCTCATTCGCTTTGAGCGTCGAGATGCCTACTTTCTAGGCGCGCACTACATCGTTTTTTCGCTCATTAAATTTCAACTATACTCTCAACGGTCACAGATAAGAGCGTTTGTAGACGGTAGATCGACTGGCCTGGATGGAGAAGCTCGTGCGCGCGTATTTGCATCCATAAGCGAGAACATGATGTAAGATAGAACACCTTGACTATCGAGAACGATGCGTGCCAAATCCGATTGGAGCAGGATTTTATAGGCACGACACCATAGACAGTAGAGGGATTAAGACAGTTCAGTAGATAGGTATACAGGTACACAAGGCGACATCTGCTTGTTTCCTTGTGTACCGTTCGGCTGAGACGTTCGACGAGCTCAGTCGAGTCGCTCACGTCGAAGCCTGTGTACTAGAGGTAATCGCTTATTTCCGATAATGTCTACTATACTTGCTCCCACGCCTCCGTCTCTTTTTGGCTCGTGAAGGGGATGACGCTTTGTAGTCAACCTGAAAGGCTTTACAATGAACAATCAAAATCCAATGGAACAGGTCCTGACGCCCAAATCGCGCGGTCGCGGTTGTTTACTCTGGCTGGGGCGGCTGCTGGTTATCGGCTTGGGGTTGCTGGTGGTTGGGACGATTTACGAGTCGCTAGCCGAAGCCGCTGCCGTGCGAGCTTATCCGCCGCCCGGTCAAATGGTCGACGTCGGCGGCTATCGTTTGCACATCAATTGTAGTGGCACCGGCAGTCCGACCGTTGTGATCGATGCCGGCCTGAGCGATTGGTCCACGTCGTGGAGTTGGGTGCAACCGGCTGTGGCGAAGACGACGCGCATCTGCACCTATGATCGGGCCGGCTATGGCTGGAGCGAGCGGGGGCCTCGACCGCGGAATGCCCAACAGCACACGCCCGCGGCTTCCTTCAGATTGTAGCTACGCTGAACAGTTCACCAGGAAAGCAAAGGTCTGAACAGGGTTCGCTCAGTCAAGGCCGAGCAGATAATCGGTATACGCAAGGAAGTAGAAGCTGGCTCAGCTGACCCTCTCAAGTTTTGCCCAGCACAGCCTCTTTTTCGACCAGATTTTCTCTCATTGCTGGTGGATGAAATCCAGGGGCAGGTCAGATCATCCGTGTTCCAACTAATCCCAGGTGGGGCGGTCAACGATAGCGATAGGGCAAAGGAGAAAACTATGAAAAAATGGATAAGCGCCAACCTGGCTGGCAACATCCTGCTCAGCTCGATGGCGATGTTAATCATTTTTGAGGTGCTCGTCTTGATCAAGGTTGTACCTTCTGACATCATCTGGGGCGGGCAAATCAAAAACTCAACTACCGTTCTCCTGACGCTAGAAATCATCGCCTTGCTCGTCACACTAACCTTTGCGGTTATCATCGCGGCGAAAATAGGGTACATCCCGCTCGATAAATTTAGGCCAGCCATCAATATCGGTGTGTGGCTAATGTTTGCCTACCTGGTTTTGAATACTCTAGGCAATCTAGTCTCGGGTGTTTCTTTTGAAAAGCTCGTATTTGCGCCCATTACGGTAATCTTGGCGTTTTTTGCGCTCCGCTTAGCGATTGAAAAATAAGCAGCACGGTCACCTTGGCGGTAAAAACGATCGGATACGGTTGGCGAACCCATGCGTTCTGCTATTGATGCCCTGTACTAGGCTTTTCTCGGACAATCAATCCTTCGCTCCCTCTATGGGAATGTCTTAATAATTACTTACGAATGGTGAATTGCAAAGGATTTGAGGGTCGGGCCTAAAATCAGAGGCGTAGTAGAGATACGGGATAAGGAATAAAGCTGAATTCCGCATCCTGTGCTCCAACCAAAGAAAACAATTATGAACAAACTCAACGGCAATGACGTTATCATTGAAGCGGTACCTAACTTTTCTGAAGGGCGTCGCCCAGCGGTCATTGAGGCGATTGCCCAGGCAATTTGTGTACCGGGTGTGCGCCTGTTGCACCAAACCAGTGACTGGGACCACAACCGCAGTGTGATCACGGTGGCCGGTGCGCCAGACGCGGTGCTAGAAGCGTTGTTCCAGGCAACTCGCGTGGCGGCACAGCAGATCGATCTGTTTGCGCAGTGCGGCGAACACCCACGATTAGGGGCGACCGATGTGATCCCGCTGGTGCCGATTCGAAACATCACGTTGGCAGAATGCGCACGATTGGCGACCCAGTTGGGCCAGCGGATTGGTGAGGAATTGCAGCTACCGGTTTATCTCTACGAAGCAGCGGCTAGGCGGCCAGAACGGCGTAACCTAGCGGACGTGCGGCGGGGTGAATTTGAGCGGCTGGTGACAGAGATCAACCGGGCAGAGCGCCAACCCGATTTTGGACCCGCGGCCATCGGGCCGGCCGGTGCCGTGATCGTCGGCGCTCGACCATTTTTAATTGCCTATAATTTTTTTCTAAAAACGGGCGATGTGATTGTTGCCAAAGCGATCAGCAAGACGATTCGCGAAAGCAACGGCGGCCTGCCAGCAGTGAAGGCGAAAGGTTTCTTGGTGGATGGGCAGGCGCAGGTGAGCGTAAATCTAGTTGATTACACGCGCACGCCTTTGCACGTGGTCATGGAAACGGTGAGTCGCCTGGCGGTTGAATACCATACAGAAATTGACCGTACGGAATTGATTGGGTTGATTCCAGAGGAAGCTTTGTTACAAGCAGCGGCCTATTTCTTGAAATTATCCGACTTTACCAGTGTACGCACGCTGGAAAATGCCCTGCGGCTAGCAACTAATCAAGTTGAATCGTGATCAAATCATACAAATAATTTCTCTGATTACTTTGACCGAAAAGTGAGCGGTGTGCTAAAATCCGTGCGGCGCGCCAAGTCTAGCTGTATAAGCACAAAATTTTAGGGAATTTGCATGCAGAACCAACCGGTTGTTGTATACCCACAAAGTCAGCTCGATCAGCCAAGTTTCACCACCCATAAGCCAGGAAATGGCAGCCTAGGGCGCAACGATGAACTTGATCTAGCCATCGTCATTCTCAGTTATAATACAGCGGTACTGTTGCGCAACTGTCTACGTTCGCTCATGGCAAACACAGGCAATCTGCACACGCAAGTTTGTGTGGTCGATAATGCCAGCACCGATGGCAGTGCTGAAATGGTGCGAACAGAATTTCCCAGTGTGAAGCTGATCGTGAATCAAACGAATATTGGTTATAGCGCGGGCAACAATGTCGCGCTGCGTTGGTTTGGCTTTGAGGAATTGACTATGGCGTCGGCAACAGCGGCAAAACTGCCCCGCTATGCGCTTTTGCTCAATCCCGACACCCTCGTCCCACCGACAACTTTGGCGGAAATGCTAATTTTTATGGATGCCCACCCCGAGATCGGCGCAGCTGGCCCGCGCGTGCGCCGTCCCGATGGCTCGTTGGATCGGGCTTGTCGGCGCAGCTTTCCTACGCCCCAGGTCAGCTTCTATCGGATGCTGGGGCTCAGTCGGCTCTTTCCGAACAGCCAGCGCTTTAATGCCTACAATTTGGAATTCTTGACCGAAGACGCGGTCCATCCGGTCGATTCCGTGGTGGGGGCCTATATGCAAATTCGCCGCGAAGCCATCTTGCAGGCTGGACTCTTGGATGAAAGTTTTTTTATGTATGGTGAAGATTTGGACTGGGCCAAACGAATTAAAGACGCCAATTGGCAGGTGTGGTATAATGGAAAAGTCGAAATTACCCATGTGAAAGAGGCAGCCAGTCGGCAAAGTAGTAAATCACGCATCGATTTCTATGAAGCGATGTGGATTTTTTATCGCAAACATTATCGCCACCAAACACCTTGGCTACTCGACAAGTTGATTATGTTAGGCATCGTAGGCAAAGGTGGTTTGGATGTGATGCGCCATTTATGGCGCTTCTGTCGGCAGCGTCAGCAATTTAACCGTAAATCCAGCGTTTCCCGGTTGGGCGCTGATCAGCTCTAACTAGGACGTTCTCGAAGTTTAATGCAACAGACTCTGACGAAGGCTAGCTCATACGAGGAGTATAGCGCCCGGCGGGCCCAACGTCCGGTGCTGATGAAGCGCGCCCAATTTCTGTTCGTGGTAGCGTTGGTGCTGATTGATATTGGCTGCACCTGGCTGGCATTTTATCTGGCGCACAGTTTACTCAGGCGCGATCCGACGCGCTTGGTTGGGCCTTTTCTAGATTTTAATTTTTGGCAACCAACCGCCGTCTATACCGTGGTGCTGGTCACGATTTTCTTCGTTCAACGCATGTATCAACGGCGCCGCCCGATCAGCCATCTCGACGAATTTTTCAAACTAATTACGTTCAACACATTTGCGACGCTGCTCACCGTGGCGCTCCTAACGTTGGCATTGCCCAAGGCGCAACCAGGCCGCCTCTTCTTTTTCTATGGCTGGCTGCTTGCTATCGGCCTGTTGACTGTTACCCACACCCTACACGCCCAAGTGCGCTGGTGGGCGCAGGCCAGAGGCGTGGCCGACGACCGCATCTTGATCATCGGTGCGGGTGAAATCGGCCGCATGTTATTGCAGAAGGTGCTGCAAAACCCCAAGCTGGGCTATCAAGTGGTGGGTGTCGTCGATAACGGCCAAACCAGCCCAGGCGCAACCTTGTTGGGGTTGCCGATTCTAGGGACGCTCGTTGATATTCCTGGGATTATCGAAAAATATGCCATCGACGAAGTGATTATCGGTCTGCCCGAAAGCAGCCATCAGGAACTCGTCGGCATCATCAGTTTGTGCGAGCGTGAGAAGGTGGGCATCCGCGTCTTTCCCGATGTTTTCCAGATTATGGCCAGCGAAGTAGGTATTGGTGATTTGGGCGGCCTGCCTTTGCTGACCATTCGCGATGTGGCCCTCCAAGGTTGGAAGCTGACGCTTAAGCGTGGCATGGATGTACTCGTCAGTGGGATCGCATTAATTCTGGCTAGTCCGTTTTTATTGTTGACGGCACTGCTCATTAAACTCGACAGCCCAGGCCCAGTTTTTTATCTGCAAGAGCGCATGGGGTTGGACGCTGATCCGTTCAAAATCCTCAAGTTTCGCTCTATGCGCCAAGATGCGGAAGTGGGCGGGCCGGGCTGGACGACCGAAAGTGACCCGCGGCGCACCAAGCTCGGCAGCATTATGCGGCGCTTTAATATTGACGAATTACCGCAATTGGTCAACGTTTTAATTGGCGACATGAGCCTCGTGGGGCCCCGGCCAGAGCGACCGGTCTATGTCGAGCAGTTCCGCCAGAGTATTCCACGCTACATGGATCGCCACCGCGAAAAGGCGGGCATGACCGGCTGGGCCCAAGTCAACGGGTTACGGGGCGATACATCGATTGTCGAACGCACCAAGTACGATCTATGGTATATTGAAAATTGGTCGTTAGTGCTTGACATCACCATTATCCTCCGCACCCTGATTCAGTTGTTGCTGGGCACCAATCAAAACGCCTATTAGGTCCTAAGCTTGAACATTTTGTGCCGGGTGCGCCAATCGTAAGCCAGAAAGCTGACTTTGCCTGACTTTACGATTAAATTGACACACATGTTCGCAAATGTTATCATGATGTACGATTTTCCGTAAGGTTAGTGGGTATGGCAGATACGATTGTTAGAGTGAAACAGACAACTTTGGTCAGTGAGCCACTGGCAATGGATGAGTTGGTCGAACGCCGCCGCCATTTATTACATATTGTCATTCAGGAGTACATCGCGACGGCGCAGCCGGTTGGCAGCAACAACATTGCCAAGCAACATGACCTGGGTGTCAGCACTGCGACCATTCGCAACGATTTGGCTGCCTTAGAAAAAGAGGGTTTGCTCACCCATCCGCATACCAGCGCTGGACGTGTACCAACGGACGCCGGCTATCGCTATTTTGTCCGCCATTTGCTCGGCACCGATGCAGAATTACCTTCGGCCGAGCGGCATGAAATTCGCGTCCAATTCAAACAAACGCGCAACGAACTGGATCAATGGTTGCGGCTAAGCACGGCAACGTTGGCTCGCACATCACAAAACGCAGCCCTGGCCACGGCGCCGCGGGCCTCGAAAAGCTATTTTAAACATATGGAATTAGTGGCTATTCATGGCACCAAAGTTCTGTTAGTGCTCGTGTTGCAAGATGGCACCGTCAAACAACAGATGCTTGACCTCGACGAGCCGATGGAGCAGAACGAGCTGAGCCAAATTAGCAACGAATTAAACGATCAAATGGCGCGCGCGGATGGCAAAAGTATTGCCGCCAAATATCCATTGTTGGCGCCTTTTAGTCGGCAGGTAGCCTTGCTGGTGGCCGAAACGATGGAACGGATCGATAGCACGCTCAGTGGGCAAATTTACAGCGATGGACTGGCCCAAGTTTTGCAGGCGCCAGAATTTGCGAAAAGTGACAATGTCCGTAAAATTGTCCAGGTTTTTGAACAACCTTCCCTACTAGAACAAATTTTTGGTGAATATACGGGCGCAAATGACATTCAAGTGGTCATCGCGGGCGAAGGTAGATTTGCTGAGCTCCAGAATATTAGCCTGGTGCTCGGTCGTTATGGCGCTGCGGATCACGCGACTGGTGTCCTGGGCGTCATTGGGCCATTGCGGATGTCGTATGGGCGTACCATTAGCGCAGTTCGCTTTGTCTCGGCATTAATGAGCGAAATGATCGAAGATATTTATGGAGTGTAGTTGTTTATGACACAGGAAAACACAGTTATTATCCCAGAAGAAGAGAACACCCAAGCGCACAATGTACAAACGGGGACGGAAGCAGGTACACCGCTCGAAGCAACGGCGAACCCAAGCGAGGCTGAAATTATCAAGCAATTGCAAGCAGAATTGGTGGCAGCGCAAGCTAAGGCCGACGAGCTGATGGATAAATTGCAACGTACGGTGGCCGAAACGCAAAACAGCCGGCGGCGCCAGGAAAGGCAATTGGCCGAGGAGATCGAGCGCGCCAGCGCCCGCATTATCAGACGGCTAGTGCCCGTAGTGGATGACGTTAATTTGGCCTTTCAGAATGCGCCTACTGATTTGGACAGCACCACCAATGGTTGGGTGGAAGGGTTCCGCCAAATTCAAAAAAAACTGGGGAATTTACTCGAAGAAGAAGGGGTCACACCGATCGCACTAGATGGCGAGTTTGACCCAAATCGGCATGAGGCTGTCACCAGCGAACCGCACGAGACTATTGCCAGTGGGCATATTATTGACACGCTGCGCACTGGCTATGAGTATAAAGGCCGCGTCTTGCGGCCATCATTGGTGCGTGTAGCCCTGTAGGAATTTTGCCATTACGTATGACTCGCCCGCATGGGATCGGTTATGGGTTGTGCAGCCCGTTCGCTATGATTCATAGCCGATCACAAGGCGTTGAGAAGTGAGACTTGGCGTAGGCCAAGGCTTTCGTTCATGGTAAATGGAAATGATTATGACGGCCATTCAAGCGGCTACCGGGCGCCTTAGCAAAAATGAACAAGTAGGCATTCGCCCTTTCGACATTGGCAGAGATCTGCGCCCGGTAGCAGAATTGATTGCAGACGCCTTTGCGCATGAACTAGATTCACGCGGCAATGCAGCCTTGCGCGAAATGCGCATTATGAGCCATATTGGCGGCTTCCTAAAGCTGCTCAACCGGAGTACGGGCGAATTTGATGATGTGTTTGGTGGCTTTGTCTGGATCGAAGATGGCAAAGTCGTGGGCAATGTGACGGTGCAGCGCGCCGATAAGACCGGCAATCGCTGGCAAATTGCGAATGTAGCGGTTGCACCCAACTACCGCGGACGCGGCATTTCACGGCGCTTGATGAATCGGGCGCTGGAACATATTAGCAGTTGTGGCGGTCAATGGGCCGTGCTCCAGGTTTACGCCCGCAACGCCGTCGCTCGCCATTTGTATAGCAACTTGGAATTTGAAGAGCTGGGTGGGAGTGTAGATTTGTGGCTGGAAAAGACGCCCAAAATCGAGCCGCCGCCATCAATGCCAAATTTTTATACTTTTTCCAGCAATCATTGGCAACCGCTCTATGAGTTGGCGAACAGTCAACATAATGCCGTGGCCCAGTGGTGGCGAGCCGTCCGACGTAGCGATTTTCAGATTACGCTGGAACAACAAGCGAGCGAATGGTTCTCACACGCGGCAGGACGCAACAAGGTCTACCGGCACTGCGTTCAGACCACCCAACGCTTTGATGCCGCCATCATTTTGACAGCGGCGCGCTGGCGCGGTGTGCATCAACTCCAGCTATGGGTGCGCCCAGAAAAGTATGGGCAACATGAAACTGAACTTATGCAGTGGGCTTTAGGTGTTTTGCAGGATTATCCACGCTGGCCGATTCAGGTAAATCTGAGCACGGAGCATGTGGCAGCCTTGGACGTGGCGCAACGTTATGGCTTTCAAGTCCAACAGACATTATTGACTATGCGCCGAAAAATTTGAAGATTTTCGCTTAGGAGAGCCAATGGGCAGATTAATTATACGCCTTGTGATCAATGCAGTGGCGTTATGGGTGGCTAGCCGGGTTGTACCTGGCATTTATGTTGCGGACAATTTGTCTGGTCTGTTGATTGTCGCTTTGATCTTTGGTGTGGTTAATGCCCTGATCAAGCCGATCATCCAGTTTTTCACTTGTCCCTTTTATGTCTTGACACTCGGTCTATTTACCTTTCTGGTCAATGCCCTGCTTTTGATGCTGACCAGCTATCTAAGCGGGGAACGCTTAGGCGTTGCTGGATTTTGGTCAGCGTTTCTGGGTGGCATTGTGATCAGCATCGTGAGTACGTTGTTGAGCGTCTTCCTGAGTGATGACAACGGTCGCCGACGCTAATCTGACGGCAGATCATGAGCGGGCTAGCGCAAAGCGTACCAGCAAAGGCTTCCTATCCACATTAATTTCCATTATTCACCTAAAAACCCAGAATAGCGTGTAGAAACACGATGACGCACTGCTCCTGTTGCAATTGTGCCTTCCAATTCTAATAGAGAGACCAAATAAACGCCGCACCTTCAGCTGTACTGCCACGAACTATCGTGGCAGTACAATTGTGTGACTTCTATTTGATTTGTCTATAAGAAGTGCGTACGCTTGAAACAGCAAGCAGAATAGGCTCGTGGCTCTACACCCTATTTTCGGGTATGCAATATTCTACGCCAAGTGAGGATTTAATCACGGTCAAACGCGCACGCGTTCAAAGCCCGAAGTCTGTTATTAAACTCCCACTATTAAGTTGCTACAGGTTCTAATGAAAGCACGTTTTCTACATTTTGCCGATTGCCATCTGGGCTATCGCCAATATAATAACCTTGAACGTTATAACGACTTTGCCCGCGCTTTTCTCTCTATTATTGACGTTGCGATTGACCAAAAGGTTGATTTTGTCGTATTAGCCGGGGATCTATTCGAAAAGCGTTCGATTGAAGCGCTTACCCTCAATCAGGCGATGATCGGGTTAGAACGGCTGAAAGCGGCCAATATTCCTTGCATCGCTGTGGAAGGCAATCACGAACTGTCCTATCACGATGAAATTATTGGTTGGATGCATTTTTTGGCCAATCGCCGCCTGTTAATGTTGCTCGATCCAGTCTTTGAAGCAGGTGCGCCGCGCTTGACGCCTTTTGCCAACCGCAAGGGTTCCTATATCGATCCGATGCCGGGCTTGCGGATCCATGGCCTGCGCTATGTTGGCTCCAGCACCGCCACTGCCGTCGAAAATTATGCCAAGGCGCTCGAAGCACTGCCCAGAGATGGCATTCAGTACACGATCTTCATCGCGCATGCTGGCGTCGAAGGGGTGATGACCGAGCAGGCGGGTGGCTTGTCGCACCGCCAATGGTCCGTGTTACATCCGTATGTTGATTATCTCGCCCTCGGCCATATTCACAAACCGTTTGAATTTGATCACTGGATCTATAATCCCGGCAGTCCAGAAACCTGCTCCTTATTTGAAGCCACCTGGCCGCATCGAGGCTACTATCTGGTTGAAGTGGACACAGATCGACCGCGCGCCGAAGACGAACCAAAACACAGCGCCACGCTGTATGCCAACCCACGCCGTGTGATTCACCGCCTAAGTATCAAGACCGATCTGCTAACCTCACCAGCCGAGCTATTAACCTACAGCCAAACCTATTTGCAGCGCAAAGCGCAGGATCTAGGCGTCAACAAGCTGAGCGACGACCAGCGGCCCGTGGTCGAACTTCAGCTAACCGGCGTTCTCCCGTTTGACCGCAGCGCGCTAGATCTGGAAGCGCTGGAAGCCTTGCTGCAAGCAACATTCAACCCCCTGGTAACGTTGGTCAGAAATTTGACGCGCTCGGTTGATTTTGCGGTGGAATTCAGTGAAGGCGTTAGTCGGTCAGAATTGGAACGCCGCGTATTAAGCGAACTGATAACGCGCGATACCCGTTTCCAGGCCCAAAGCGAGCAATGGGTTGAACTGACCTTGGGCCTAAAAAAGCTAGCCCTAAGTAATGCCAGCGCCGAGGCGCTTTTGGACGAGCTGACCGCGCAAATGGCTGGATTGCAGAACAACGCCTGAAAGTGTATGACGACACAGACAGGTACGGCGGGTCATCGTAAGATAATTTTTACGGAATTAAACGGGGAAGTTGCTAATAGAGAAAACAAATTAAAGACAGACAGACGAGGCGGGAGCATGCTCTAATGCCGCCCTGGTCGTCTGTGCCATTTTAAAATGGTTGCTCTATTAGCCGAAATGTTTACACCCAAAGCGCAAGCGCCTACTATATGGATGACCGATAACATGGTAAGATACCCGTATGCAAATTTTAGCGCTTGAATTAGAAAACACGAAGAGTTATGCCACCGCTCAAGTAGATTTCAGCGCGGGCGTCAACGCGATTGTCGGCCACAATGGCGCTGGCAAAAGCACTATTTTGGAAGCAATCGGCTTTGCTTTGTTTGACGCGATCGATTATAAACAGACCGAATTTGTGCGCGATGGCTTCAAAAATGCCAGCATGACGGTTACGATTGCCAGCAGTCTGGACGAACGCCGTTATCAGGTGATTCGCCGTTGTGGCAGCGTCAACCAACATTATATTTATGACCCGGATCTCCAAGTTAAGATTTGTGAAGGCAAAGCGGATGTCCTCACGTTTCTGCGCAGCCACATGGGCGTTGAGGTTGCCACGGACTTGGCTGGTCTGTTTAAAGATGCAGTCGGCGTGCCTCAAGGCACCTTTACGGCCGTTTT
>JBBREZ010000079.1:0-18215 GCA_038225095.1 Caldilineales bacterium | reverse complement strand
CGATTGTTAGGTGGAAAGTCATCGCCCTGCTTTTAGTATAGGGGCTTGGACGATGAAAGGCGAAGTTAATAGTATCATGAATTAGGAGAGTTTGACGATGGCAACAGAGACATCTCCTTCGGTGACAATTACGCAAATGCCAACTTTCACCGAGGCAACGCTCGATCCCGGGGTTCCCCCTGGCCCGATTGAGGAAAAATGGGAAAAGCACAAATTTAACATGAAATTGGTCAATCCGGCCAACAAGCGTAAGTTTACCATTCTTGTGCTCGGCACCGGGTTGGCGGGCGCATCGGCCGCGGCTTCGCTGGGCGAATTGGGCTACAACGTAAAAAGCTTCTGTTTCCAAGATAGCCCACGGCGTGCGCATAGCATTGCGGCGCAAGGTGGCATCAACGCCGCCAAAAATTACCGCAACGATGGCGACAGCGTTTTTCGACTATTTTACGATACGATTAAAGGTGGCGATTACCGCGCGCGCGAAGCGAATGTCTACCGCCTGGCGCAGATTAGCACGAACATTATCGATCAATGTGTGGCGCAGGGTGTACCCTTTGCGCGTGAATATGGTGGTCTGTTAGACACGCGTTCGTTTGGTGGCGCCCAGGTTTCCCGCACATTTTATGCGCGCGGCCAAACCGGCCAACAATTGCTGCTCGGGGCGTATCAAGCGCTCTCACGCCAGATTGCTGCCAAAACTGTGGAGATGCACCCACGCACCGAAATGCTCGATCTGATTGTGATCGATGGGCGTGCGCGCGGCGTTGTGGTCCGCGATCTGATTACGGGCAAAATTGAGACGTATGTCGGCGACGCCGTCGTCATGGCGACGGGTGGCTATAGTAATGTCTATTATCTGTCTACCAATGCCAAGGGTTGCAATGCAACGGCGATTTGGCGGGCATACAAGAAGGGCGCCTTTTTGGCCAATCCTTGCTTTACACAAATTCACCCAACCTGTATCCCGGTCTCTGGTGAAAGCCAATCGAAGCTCACCTTAATGAGCGAATCGCTGCGCAACGATGGTCGCATCTGGGTGTCGCGCAAGGCCGACGATAAACGCAATCCGAACGATATTCCTGAAGGCGAACGCAATTACTATCTGGAAGAGCGTTATCCGGCCTTTGGCAATTTAGTGCCACGCGATGTTGCGTCGCGCGCCGCCAAAGCGGTGGTTGATAGCGGCTTTGGCGTGGGTGAGCTAAAGAACGGTGTCTACCTGGACTTTTCGACGGCGATCAAGCGGCTGGGCGAGCATGTGATCAGAGATCGCTATGGCAACTTGTTCGATATGTACGCCAATATTACCGGCGAAGACCCGTACAAAGTGCCGATGCGCATCTATCCCGCCTTGCATTATACGATGGGTGGCTTGTGGGTCGATTACAATTTGATGAGCTCGATTCCTGGTCTCTTTGTGCTTGGTGAAGCCAATTTCTCGGATCACGGCGCCAACCGGCTGGGGGCCAGCGCCTTGATGCAAGGGCTATCGGACGGCTATTTCGTCCTTCCGTACACGATGGGCAATTATCTGGCGCAGGCGACGTTGGGCAAAGTAAGCACCGACCATCCTGCGTTCAAAGAGGCGGAACATGTTGTTGACGGCCAAGTCAAGCGCTTCTTGGAAATCAAAGGCACGCGCACGGTTGATTCGTTCCATCGCGAGCTGGGCAAGTTGATGTGGGATGATTGTGGCATGGGCCGCACGGCCGAGAGCCTTCAGCATGCGCTGCAAAAAATTCCGCAATTGCGCGCTGAGTTCTGGCAGAATATGAATATACCGGGCGGTGGCAACGATCTAAATCAAGAACTGGAAAAAGCGGGTCGTGTGGCGGACTTTTTCGAGCTAGCCGAACTGCTTTGTCTGGACGCACTGCACCGCAACGAATCTTGTGGCGGCCATTTTCGCGAAGAATTCCAAACGCCAGACGGTGAAGCTTTGCGCGATGACGAAAATTATGCCTACGTCGCGGCCTGGCAATATGCCGGCGCCGGCGTTGCACCGATCTTGAACAAAGAACCGCTCCAGTTCGACTATGTAAAATTATCACAACGCAGCTATAAATAACCGAACGTAGCACGCTTTTATAAAGCGCGCTACTGCCTGGAAAGCAGAGTTTTCTATGAAATTGCATTTGAAAATCTGGCGACAAAAAAGTGGCAATCGCCAGGGTCACTTGGTAAACTATGAACTCGATAATGTGAGTCCAGATGAGTCCTTTCTGGAAATGCTCGACCGGTTAAACGAACAACTGATTGAAAAGAGCGAAGAGCCGGTGGCGTTTGATCATGACTGCCGCGAAGTCATTTGCGGCTCGTGCGGCATGGTCATTAACGGCATTGCCCACGGGCCTAAGGCTGCGGTGACGACCTGTCAACTGCACATGCGCAATTTCAAGGATGGCGATACACTGGTGGTCGAACCGTGGCGGGCAACCCCTTTTCCCATTATTAAAGATCTGGTGGTAGATCGCAGCGCGTTTGACCGGATTATCCAGGCCGGCGGGTATATCTCGGTCTCGACCGGCAGCGCGCCGGACGCCAATACGCTACCGGTGGGCAAAGAGCAATCTGATTTGGCGATGGATGCGGCGCAATGTATTGGTTGTGGCGCCTGTGTCGCAGCCTGTCCGAACGGTTCTGCGATGCTCTTTACGGCCGCGAAAGCAGCCCATTTGAGCCTTTTACCGCAAGGCCAGCCTGAACGCAATCGCCGTGCCGTGCTGATGATCAACCAGCAGGATGCCGAAGGCTTTGGCGGCTGTACAAATATTGGTGAGTGCGAGGCCGTCTGTCCAAAGTCGATCAGCATGGACTTCATCGCCCGCTTGAACCGTGATGTGCTCGTCGGCACCATTGCGGGCGCGGGTAGGGTTGAAGTATAAAATTAGGTAACGGTTCAGCCCTTAGGTAGATAGGTAAACAGGTAGAACAGGGAGTACGCCCTGTTTACTTGTTTACCTGTTTACCTATCTACCTATCTACCTGTATAACGCTACGCCTGAATCATTACAAAATTAGTTTGTTTGAGTAGTGCTCAATAAAAGAGCGAGTCCGTGATCCTGGGCTCGCTCTTTTTGTTGTTACCCTGCCATCGACTTACGTCGGCTTTCGTCAATTTTAATCACTTGCCACTATAATCACCACCACGCTGATCCACACTCCATTTGCGCAAAATCCATCCAATAGAATAGGAGGTTTTTACTTGCTTGCTGCACTCACTGTTCAACAGATAATTTTTTTTATTATTCTCATTGCCGCCTTTGTATTGTTATTAACCGAGTGGGTGCGCAATGATATCGTCGCTTTATTAGTAATTTTGGGTCTAGCAATCACAGGCTTGTTAAAATCGACGGAAGCGCTGTCGGGCTTTGGGAGCGAACCGGCGATTGTTGTAGCCGCGATCTTCGTGCTGAGTGATGCGCTGCATCAAACGGGGATCAGTGAAGTGATTGGGGCTTGGGTGGCAAAACTCGCTGGGTCTGGTTACACGCGCGCCGTTTCGGTGATTATGTTGATGGTGGCAGCGTTTTCGGCGTTTACGCATCATGTCACGACGACGGCTATTATGCTGCCAGTGACGCTTACCTTTGCCCGCAAACATGGCATTCCTGCCTCCAAGCTCTTGATGCCGCTTTCCTTTGCCGCCTCCCTTGGCACTACGATCACGATTATCGGTGCGCCAGCATTTTTAGTGGCGAGCGCATCGCTACAGCAGGCGGGCCGGCCTGGTCTAGGTCTCTTCTCGATTGCCCCGATTGGGATAGCGCTTTCTGTGATCGGCACTTTATTTATGGTGTTGATCGGGCGGCATCTGCTACCCAGCCATGACGGCAGCACCGATCTGACCCAGCGCTTCCGCGTTGACCAGTATTTTACGGAGTTGAAAATTTTACCCGACTCGCCTTTTATCGGCAAAAATCTGGCAGAAATTAAGCAAGGGCGCTATGGGTTTACGGTTGTAGGCTGGCTACGCGAAGCACGTCACTTGGCGCAGCCATTTACTCAATGGCAGTTTGAAATAGACGATGTTCTCTTGGTGCATACGGCGCCGGATGATTTGGTGGCTTTTCGTCATGAGCGCGGGATCGAGATCCATCCGCTGGAGCAATATAGCGACGTGGCCAGCCTCGGGTCGGTTGAGGAATTTGCCGATGAATTGGTGCAGGTTGTCGTAGCGCCAGAGGCAGAATTCATTGGCCGCAGCTTGCGCGAGCTTGATTTTCGCCGGCGCTATGGGCCGATTGTCGTCGGTTTTTGGCGCCAAAACGAATTTTTGAAGGAAGAACTGGCGCGCATTCGCTTGCGGGCCGGTGACGTATTGGTGCTACAAGGGGATAAAGATGCACTAGCACGTGTGGAACAAGACCCCGGCTTTCTGATGTTGATGGCATTCCAAGGCGAACCACGGCTACGCCAAAAGGCCCCTTGGGCGGCTGGCATTATGCTGGCGACCATTTTGGCAACGGCATTTAATCTGTTGCCGCTCGAAATCGCGTCGCTGGCGGGGGCTACGGCGATTGTCTTGACCGGTTGTCTGACGCCACGCCAGGCCTATCGAGCAATCGAAGTACGGATTTACGTTTTTATTGCGGGAGCCATTCCCTTAGGTCTAGCCATGCAACAAACTGGCACGGCAAAATTACTCGCGGGTTTGATGAAGCAATTCGTGCAAGGTTGGCCTGAACTAATTGTATTACTGGTCATCTATGCGGTGGTCGGGCTTGTCACCCAACTGATGTCTGACGCAGCCACCGTTGCGCTGTTTGCCCCGATTGCCGTCGCTTTAGCGCAAAGCTTGGGGCATCCACCCGAAGCCTACGTTGTCACCGTCGCTATGGCAGCCGTGACAGCCTGCCTTACCCCCACCGGCCATCATGGTAATTTGCTGGTGTATGGGCCGGGGCGCTATAAATTTATGGATTTTGTACGGGTGGGTGGACTTTTGACCATCTTATCGTCGCTGGTGATCGCGATTATAGCGCCGCTGCTCTGGCCAGTCTGATTGTCATACAGCCTATAGTCATGCCGTCCATAGCAGCGACTATAGGCTGTGCGCGGTGTACGCATGAGCCGTCATAAACGAACAGTTTTTATGCGATTAGCGATTGACGATTGAAGAGGTAATCGCCAATCGCTAATCGCTGGCCACAACTGTTACTGCTTTATGCTCGTCAGTATAGTATGGTCTGAAAATAGAACGTTGACCCAATCCAAACCAACTAACGTCAGCGCACTTTGGCGGCTGGCTTGTTCTTGCGCACGTCAATATCGTCTTCGTAAGTCAACGCATCGCGGCCGCGTTCGTTGGTGCGGATGCGTACGACTTCTTCTACCGGATAAATGAAAATAACGCCGTCACCTTGTTCACCGGTATAAGCTGCCTTGCGAATGGTTTCCACAGTTTTGTCAACGTTGTCATCACTCAGCACAATATTGAGTTGAAACTTGGGCAGCATATCCACCTTATACGTGCCGGTGCGCCAGGCGAGGGTCACGCCGCCTTGCCGACCATGGCCATGCACCTCAACCACATTCATGCCCACAATGCCAATAGCGTATAAAGCTTGCTTAACTTCTTCAAATTTTTCTTCTCGAATAAATGCTTCAATTTTCTTAGTCACTAACCATCTCCTTTAGAATTGCTGATGTATGGGAAGTGCAGCTTAAAATCTTGCCCATAATTCATCAAGTGGACTGATTATGAAATCCATTTTTGGATAAACCGCTTCGCTTACAAGGGGGCACAAGGTATATTATGGTATAATAATACAGGTACTTATTGATCTCAATGTACATTTTGCACAAAGACATTCAATGAGTTGAGCGCCAAATTGTACATGATGGGCAAGATTAGCTACAATCATGATCGTTAATCCTCAGGTGGCTTGTTCACTTTTATATTTTGCTATGAAAAATAATAGACCGGAAAATAATACATCAGGGATTGGGTTGGGTACGTCATCTTGGATTTTTGATGGCTGGCGTGGCGTTTTCTATCCTGAAAAATTACCAAGAGATCAACAGCTAGCCTATTATACAAGCCAATTCAATACCGTTGAGGTCAACACCAGCTTCTATGCCATCCCTCAACCGACAACACTGATCAAATGGGTGGAGACAGCGCCAGCGGGTTTTACTTTTACGCTCAAATTTCCGCAGATCATCAGCCATCAAAAGCGCCTGATTGATTGTCAGCCAGAAACCCTGATCTTTCTGGATGTGCTGCATTCCTTAGGATCGGCCGCAGGCGTCAGCTTTCTGCAATTGCCACCCGATTTTACCCGCCAACGCGAGGGTCTGGCGCTGGCGGCCTATGTCGACTGGTTGGCTGAGCAGAGTCATGATTTACGGTTGGCGGTGGAAGTGCGGGCCAAGGATTTGATGACGCCGGCTTTTGCCAAATATTTGGCCGAACGCGGCTTGGCGTTTGTTTTGGTGGACCGGATGCATACGCCCGATTTGTATGAAACCTGGCTAGAACTGGTGCAGACGGGCGCGGCACCCGATTTTTGCATGATCCGTTGGATCGGCGATGATAAGAACGGCCCCAAAACGGATAATGAACTGATTGCCCCGCGCGCGGCCCAATTGGATTTGTGGGCGCAGCGCCTCGCCCAGTTATATTATAACCAGGTAGACATTTATGGTTATATGCACAACCCGTATGAAGGCCATTCCCCGGCAAGCTTACGCCGTTTGCGCGAGCGATTGGCGGCATTGATCCCTTTGCCAGCCTGGTTGCCGCCCACTGCGCAGGCGCCACAGGAACCTGGGCAGATGACCTTGTTCTGATCTTCAGCCCCCTGCACCACATGCATCGCAAAAGCGAGTCGTGGTATACTTTGCATTATCTGGATTAACAAAGAAACAGGTAGACAAGTATACAGATGATGTCTACCTGTGGTGAATGCTGATTCCGAATCATGTCTTTTGCATGACAAGAACACGCGTAAACTTCTTGCAACTACCCTTGCTTGACTGTTTGAGGTGAATTCGATGGTCCGTACCATGCCGGTTGTCCATAACGAGGAAATCGAGCTTTACATTCGCACCTATTATTCACTTTTGCGTAGCAGCGCGCCGGTGCGCATTCGTAGCTTGGAAGAAACCCATGCCGCAATGAATTCCAGTCTGCACCAACAAGCGGCCAGCCCTGATATCGATGTTTCCGCGCTGGTTTACTCGGCGCTACGTCTGCCCGACTGTATTTTGGAAACAAAGTTGATGGTCATGGGACAAATGGAAGATGTTTTCGTACGCAGTGGCTATCCGGTGACCACGTGGCAGGCAGTCAAAGCGCGCGCGCGCCGCCGCAAACTATATTTCGAGCCAGAAACAGGCACGCTTGCCGCTTTTGTGGCGAGCGTCAGCGATATTGACGATTTGATGCCTTGTCTGACGACCTTACAAATTGAGTGGAACAAATTACATTACCGGCTCAACAATGGTTCGCTGCGCGCCCGCTTACTAGATTACAAAGCAAACAGTGGCGCACCGCCCGCCGATTTGGTGCAAGAAATCAGTGCCACTCTCAATCTGAGCGAAGCCGATCTGGTGAAGTTACGCCAAGTCTGGCCCAGCCAACAATTGATTACCCATTTGCAACGGGCTGCCGTCGAACGCATGGATATGCGAGTAACGGTTCTAGGCAGCGGTTTGAGCGATTACCGACGGAGTGTCCAATACTGGTGGAGCACCGTGGCCGAGGCGAGCCCGCATGAATTGTCCGAGCGACCAGTCTATTTTGTGAGCAGCAATATCCACAGCACTGTCAATCTGATCAGCGGCTTTGCCCGCGAAGTGCAAGCTGAGTTAATTGATTTTGTCCAACAGGAAAACCCCGAAGAGTTGTTGGCCGAATACCAACGTTTGCCCAAAACTGAAAACGGACATGTGCCCAATTTTCTCTACTATTTATTGCGACCCTACATTAATCATAAACACTTACACGCCCGGCTGGCACAATTTGAAATGGAAGCCGGGGTGACACGCGTAAGCGACCCCCACTGCCTGGATGTTGAAGCCCAAATCATCGACATCCGCCGGCTGGAATGGGATCGCGTTGACCCGCGCCTGCATTTTTGCAGCGAGGAAGACTGGGCTTTATTACGCCAAAGTGATGCGCTGATCTTCAATATCGACTACCCGTTGGGGATGGCAGCCTATCATATTTTTAGCCAGATGAGCACGGCCGTTGGCCGCATTCTGGGCGTCTATCTGCTAGGCAAAGCGGCGACACTCAATGGCCGGGTTGGCGACGTGATGATCCCGAATGTGGTTTATGATGAACATTCGCGCAACTCGTATTTATTCCGCAATTGCTTCTCAGCACAGGATGTTGCGCCGTTCCTCAATTTCGGTACGGTCTTTGATAACCAGAAGTCGGTGACCGTGCGCGGCACGATATTGCAAAATCGCGATTTTATGCACATCTTTTATGAAGAAGGCTATACCGATATTGAGATGGAAGCCGGACCCTATCTCAGCGCGATCTATGAAGACGTCTATCCGCGCCGCTATCCGCTCAACGAAATTGTTAATTTATTTATCAACGCGCCCTACGACATCGGCTTGATTCACTACGCCAGTGACACCCCGATCAGTCGCCGCCAGACCTTACTCAGCAAAAGTCTGAGTTATTATGGTGTCGATGCGACCTACGCCACGACCATTGCCGTGCTACGTCGCATCTTGCAGCAGGAAATCAAACGACAGCGTAAACCATCCTAAAATTTTTGGTCACCAGATGTGTGCTAGCTGATCACTGATAACTGTTCAATCCTATGAATTTCGTTAAAGAATTTACTCGAGAACTGCAACGGAGAAACCCTGCACCGGAACAGTTAGCGCTCGCCATTGCGGGGCTAGCCTATCCGTTGCTTGATATAGACCACTATTTGGCGCAACTGGATCAGATGGCCGAAACTGTGCAACGAACCCTATTCAGCCAATCACCTGGGAAAGCGCGCGCCGTTCACTTCCTCCAAGTGATCAACGAGCAATTAGGCTTTACTGGCAATCGCGACAACTATTATGAGCCGGAAAACAGCTTCTTGAATGTCGTGCTAGAACGACGTCAAGGGCTGCCGATAATGCTGAGTTTAGTCTGTATTGTCATTGGGCGGCGCATCAACCTGGATATTGCCGGCATCGGCTTTCCCGGCCACTTTATGGCGCGCTACCAAGATGAAGCGGGCATCTGGCTGCTCGATCCGTTCAATGGCACCGTCTTGGACCGCGAAGAGGCAGCCGACTATCTTTCCGGCATTTTTGCCCAGCCCATTACGCTAGCGCCCGATGCCTACACAGCGGTGTCAGCGATTGCTGTGGCGCAACGGATCTTGAACAATTTACGTGGCGTTTACTTGAGCAGAAGAGACTTTGTGATGGCCGCCCGTGTGATGGATTATCTGCTGCTCGTTGACCCGGCCAACGCGCTGCTATGGCGCGATCGCGGCATCCTCCATCATTCTAGTGAGCACTGGGAGGCGGCCTCACGCGATCTACGCCACTATTTTTTCCTGACTGGCCAGCTTACCCTGGCCTTTGAACAGGAAAAACCGGCAGAAGTGGTCGCTAAGCCAGATCCGCAAGATCGTCAGGTGCTCGACATCTTCTGGCGCGTTGAAGAAATCCGCCGCCAGATCAACTAGGCGCTATAGGTAGATAGGTAAGCGTTGCGGGTGGGGTAAATCTCCGCTTTTCATTCTGACTTGAGTATAGTAGGCGAATATACAATAGACATGCCCTGGAGTAACAAAGACAGGTAGACAGGTGATGCCTACCGGTTTCCGTCTCATCTACGGATGAGCGTCTACCTGTTATACCTTTGGTGACTAGCTTATTCCGAATCATGTCTAATAAACCCTTGCCTCCCTTTTATTCAACAAACCCGATCATCAAAGAAGGATCAACGCTGTGATTTTGCCAAGTGATGCTTCGCTACTCTGGAAATTTTTGGTCGCGTTGGCGCGATTTATCCGGCCACTATTCTGCAAGCTGAGCGTTGAGGGCAGTGAGTATGTACCGGCGCAAGGCGGTTGTGTACTTGTCTGTAACCACAACCCAGGCCCAGACTTCATCGTGCTAGGCATGGTCGCCCCGCGCCAGGTCTACTTTATGGCAAAAATGGAAATCTTTGGCTGGAATCCGCTGCTGACTAAATTATTTAACGCGGCCGGGGTCTTTCCGGTGCGCCGTGGGCAAAGTGATCTGGGCGCAATTGGCGCAGCCGTTGGGCTGGTGCGCGCAGGCCGGATCGTGGCGATGTTTCCCGAAGGTACACGCAGCCGCACGGGTGCGTTGCAACATGGAAAAACCGGCGCGGCACGCATTGCCATGCAGGCGCTGGCGCCCGTTGTACCGATGGTGGTGATCAATTCGGGCCAGATCTTGTACGGCTTCGGACGCCAGTTGCACAGACCGGAAGTCATTGTCCGTTTTGGCCCACCCATTACAGTGGCTGGCGATACCAACGATATGACAGTCGTGCACAAGCACACCGACCAAATCATGCGTGCGATAGCCACCTTGCTGCCACCTGAATTGCGTGGCGAATACGGTGATGGTGGGTATGCGTCTAAATAAACGGTTAATTGATTTTTTAATAAAAAAGACACAAATTTATGATATTAACATTAGACTGAGTCATCGCCCGCTATCACCCACAACATGCCCAACGAGATATAGAGGAAAAATAGACCTTTTGGCCTATTGACAAACGCCTGTCCCTGGCATAGAATCACTCATAAGTTAATGATCGTCGCCCGCGCCAACGCTTTAACCTTCGGTCTTAAGCGACTGATGGGGTGATAACGTAAACGCATCCACTTTATTAAGCGTATAAATTTACTTTATCCCCTTAAAAAATATTTCTCCGGTCACTTTGACCTTTCTGACAATTTTTCACTCAACGTATTTTGCTCAGGAGGCTACCTATCATGACCAAGAAGTTCACCGTTGGACAAATTGCCCAGGCCCTGCGTTGCCATGAACAATCCGCTAGAATCTTGCTCAGCGAAGTCAGCGACAAAATCGATGACGTTGCTGGCAATCTCTCTGACTTGATCGACGCCCGCACCGTGATTGCCCTCTACCGGCGGCACGAAAACACCAAGATCGCGAAACGACTACTGCTACTGCTGCAAAGCGCAGTGTAAGGCGCCTCAATCACGCAACGAAATAAAAACCGCCGTTGAATGGCAGTTTTTTGCATCATAGCCTAGCCGACTGAAAAGCTACTCACGCCACCAGCGCGTACTCGACTGCTTGCTCCAACGGCATAGCGCAACCCGCGGCCCAGGCTGTGTTCCATGCCTCCGAATCGAGACAGCTGCGGGTAAATTCGGTATCGCGTTCGTAGCCTGTCGTTTGGTGATATGGACGTGTCATGGCAATCGATTGACGATGCGCATGGGCAGCCCCAAAGAGTCGCACGGCCCGCAGCGGAGCATGATCCGCTGCCGCAATGGCCGCCAACCCCTCCAGCCCGTCGGCAATATGCTGGACATAGTGCATCTGTTGTTGCAGGCACAGCGCATCTGTGTAGAATCGACGTGCCTGATTGTTGTTACCCACTGCGCGCATCACATGCCCAAGCACAAACAATGCGTGGAAAACACCAAAGCTGATCCCTTGCTCCTGCAACATTGGCAAAGCCTCTTGCAATCTCGCTTGCGCAACGGTCAGATTACCGCGCACAAACGCCAGGTAGCCGAGGTCAAACAATGACCAGGCAACACCCCATCTGTCCTGCGCGGCAAGACAAATCGCTAGCGCTTGGTCATCATATTGTTGCGCTTGGCTCAAGTTGTTGTTACTCAGCATCAGGGCGAAACTAATTCCGCGTAGGGCATTGGCAATACCCCTGTGGTCATCAAGCTCTGTACGCAACTGCAACTCATGTTTGAACAAAGTCTCTGCTCTGGCGAAATCGTGCGACAATGCCGCGGCATGACCGGCCGTATTCAATGCGTCTGCCTGAGCCATCAGCGCGAGCGGCGTTCGCGCAGCTTCGCTTTCGATTCTTTGCAACGCTAATGCCCCTTCCAGCCAGTGGCTTGCCTCTGATATGCTACTGGAATAGAGCCAGAAAGCAAAGAGAAAACTGTTGAAGCGTTGGGCAAATTCAGCTTCGTTGTGTTCAAAAGCCCAGTGATTGACCGCCCGTAAATTATTGCGTTCTGGCTCCAACGTTTGCAACCACTCGCGTTCTGTGGGCGTATCACGCGCTTGATCCATTTTTTCCGCCAGGGAAAAAAAATAATGGGCGTGACGACATCGGATCACCTCCTGCTCGCTGCTGGCGATCAACTGGGCGTGGGCAAATTGACGTACCGGCTCCAATAAGCGATAGCGCCGCTCGCCGTTCTGGGTTTCTACCAGCATCAACGATTTGGCGATCAGTTGGTTGAGCAGGGCCGCGACATTGGCTGCGCTAATATCCGCTGACGCCGCGTCAGCACAGACCGCCTTGGCCGCCGCCAGCGTCCAGCCGCCGATAAAGACCGCGACCCGTACTAACAATTGTTGTTCATCCTGTGCCAGCAGGCGATAGCTCCAGACCAACGCACTGTGCATCGTCTGGTGGCGCGGGATTGCGGTGCGATAGCCGTTGGTCAGAAGCGCCATCTGATTGTCCAAT
Source organism: Caldilineales bacterium (assembly GCA_038225095.1). Classification (GTDB taxonomy): domain Bacteria; phylum Chloroflexota; class Anaerolineae; order Caldilineales; family Caldilineaceae; genus JAPLGZ01. The sequence continues at coordinate 5,569 of JBBREZ010000079.1, read as the reverse complement.
TGGGTGGCAATCTCGGTCAGCGACATGCTACGGGTGAGCGGTGCGGCCAGTTCTAGGGCTAGCGGAATGCCATCGAGTTGCCGACAGATGTGAGCAATGGTGGTGATCGCTTCTCCCTGAATTTTCAGCATGAGCGATGTTGCACTCATCCGGTCCACAAAGAGTTGTGCCGCTGCACACGCCATCACCCGTTCTGGCTCGTTCTCTGCAAGGCTGGGCAAGGCCAGGGGTAGCACAGGGTAGCAAACTTCGCCAGGGATACGCAGCTCCTCGCGACTCGTGGCCAGGATATGCAGCCGCCAGCAGTGATGCAGCAAACGTTCACTAATCTCAGCGCAGGCATCCACCAAATGTTCGCAGTTATCGATCACCAGCAGCAGGTGCTTGTCGGCAAGATAATCCTGTACTGCATCTAGGGTGGTGTGGGCTGCCTGCACCGGGCGGTTAAAGAGCCGGGCAATTGCCTGAGCAATTAGCGTTGCGCCCATAGTTCCCTCCGCCAATGCCGCCAGCTCTACAAACCAGACGCCATCTGAAAATTCTAGATTGGGCAGAGCCGGTGAAGTTAATATTCGCTTTCCTATCTCCAACGCCAGACGAGTTTTGCCAACGCCCCCAGCCCCCGTAAGCGTGACCAGGCGTTTGGTGGCGACCAGTTGGGCAACTTCAGCCAATTCCGGCAGACGCCCAACGAAGCTGGTGAGCGGTGCGGGCAGGTTTGTACGGCGGCGCGCGGTTTTAGCTGGCGTAGGTGAGGGGATGGATTGCCCATCTAGTTGCTGTAAAAGCGTTTGTTCCGCAGGCTCATGCGCGCGCAGTGGCGCCATCCCCGCCGCGGCCAACAATTGATTGGCTTCGCCTACCGTCGCCAACGCCGCCTGTTTTCGTAGCCAATCGATGATCGCCAGCACCCGCTCGCGCGCCTGTGGGCCGTTAAGCCGCTGCCCTTTACACATCTTGCCGATGATCGACGGATCTTGCAGGATGCCGTCCGCCAGTTTAGATTGGCTCAGGCCATGTTTCTGGTGCAGGTGCTGGCTCAGAAGATCGCCAAACGGGTGGCTCACGGTCGTCTCCTTCTTTGATTTATCGCAAAAATGACAAAGTGTCCATGTTATGGACAGAAAAAATACTTGATCTGGACAGCGATGTGCCAGCATAGTATAGCACAAGCGAAGCGCCCAGACATTTTTGTGGCTAATACCTGTTCGGACCGCGCAACAGCATTGTCCTCACATGTGAAAAACTGAGTTAATCTAAATGAAAGGAGATTATGGCAATGTCAACCGAGCAAAATCTGGAATTAGTTAGACGGTATTTTGATGAAGTATGGAATAAAGGGAACCTTGATACCTTTGATGAGTTAGCTCCTGATCTTGTGAGTAAGGGTTACAAGGAGTTCGCACGCGCACAGCGCGCCGCGCTTGGTAACTTTCATGCGACGGTTCTAGACCTCTTCGCAGATAAAGATCGCGTTGCCTTACATTGGCAAGTGAACGCGATCCATCAGAGCGACTATTGGGGCATTGCGGCAACTGGAAAAGTCGTGATGTTTCAAGGGATTTCGATGTTGCGTATTTCAAATGGAGAAATTGTAGATGACTTTGGCTACTGGGATGAATTGACAATCCTTAAGCAGATCGGGGCGACCTCCATACCGCAACAAGCGAGCCGTTAGGTTCCATAGGTCGTATTGAGTCGAGTATAGGGCGGCGGTATCAACATTCTCGATTTACTGTTGAACATTGACAAGCACTAATAGACAAAACAAATAAAAGACATACAAAGCGTAGGTGCGGTTTTTAACCGCACAGGGTTGGTTTACCCAAGCAATGCGGTTAAAAACCGCACCTACGAAACCATTGTTTACTAGGAACTCTCTTTGTTTTATCTATAAGAAATTAAGCGAGGAAGCAAATGGTAGAAAAACTACGTGTTGGCATTCTCGGCGCCGGCTGGGCCGCCGAAAGCCACGCCACTGCCTATGCCCAGTTGCCCAATGTGACCGTGACCGCACTCTGGAGCCGTACGCGGCCACGCGCGGAGGCGTTGGCGGGTCGGCTGAAGCAACCAGGCTTGCGCGTCTACGACCATTGGCAAGAGCTGATCGAACAGAGCAAGGTTGATGTGATCAGTGTCGCCACGCCGCCAATGTTGCGCCATGAACCCGTTTTGTTGGCACTCGAACAAGGGTACCACGTCCTTATCGAAAAGCCGATTAGCGTCGGGGTAGCCGGGGCGCAAACGCTGGTGGCTGCGGCACAAAGTGTCAAAACGGTGACAGCTACCTGTTTCAATTGGCGTTATACGCCAGCTTATCAAGCCGCATGGCGCGCCGTGCAGGAAGATCAGATTGGGTCGATCCGCGACGTGCGTAGCCTATGGCACTTCCGGATAACCACGCGCGACTTCGCTGCTGCCCGGCCCTGGATGGTGCGCATGGACATCGCAAATGGCACGCTAGGTGAAGGGCTGAGCCATGACTTTGACAAAGCGCGCTTTCTCACCGGCAGCGAGTTCACGCGCATCGTCAGTCGGATTACGCCGATGACGATCAAGCAGGATGGCGATTTTCTGTTTGATGGTGGGCGATCCCTGCATCTGGCCGAACTGACCAACGGCGTGCTTGGTGACTTTTACATCACACCCACCGCCGGACAGGACGAGTGGCGTTTTACGTTGATCGGTGATGAAGGCACGCTGGTGATCACAGGCGCGGGCCAAACAGTTATACGTCAACGCGCCGATGACGATCAACCGGTGGTGCTGCCTATCCCTGAAATCGATCAAGTACCCGCTGGGGTAGATCTGATACAGCACACGTGGAATCGGCTCATTGCGGACTTTGTCCAGGCCATACGGCACGGCGATGTAGCACATCAAAGCGTTCCTCACCTGCCAGCCTTGACTGATGGTTTGCGTACCGAGGAAATCATCGCAGCGGCCAGAGCATCGGATGCAGCAGGGTGCTGGGTGGCCGTTGGCGAATTGAATTAGCATCTCCCATTGTAACTGCGTTGCCGATCGCCCGCCCCTCCCCAACCGTTGGGGGCGGGTTAGGCGGGGGCCGCACAGCTACATCACATTTATTGTTTCCTGTTCCACTTCAAAAAGGAGAAAACAGATGACGATTAACGAAGGAAAACTCAATGAATTGCTAGGCAAAATGGTCACGGAATTAGGAGCGGCCTTTATCGGTGCCAGCGTGATCATCGGCGATCAACTTGGTCTGTACAAGACGCTAGCCGCGGATGGTGCGCTCACTTCGCAGCAACTGGCCGAACGCACGGGCACGGCAGAACGCTATGTGCGCGAATGGCTATCTGGGCAGGCGGCGTCCGGCTACATTGAATATGAGGCGAAAACCAATCTGTTTCAGTTAAGCCCAGAACAGAGTCTGGTTTTTGGGCAAGCCGATAGCCCCGCCCTGATGACGGGCGGCTTTCACATTCTCCAATCAATTTACAATGACATCCCACGGATGACCGAGGCTTTTCGTACAGGCAAGGGGCTTGGGTGGGGCGAACACTGCAACTGTCTCTTCTGTGGGACGGAAAAATTCTTTGGCCCTGGCTATCGAGCAAATTTAGTCTCGGGCTGGTTGCCAGCGCTGGAAGGCGTAACGGCCAAGTTGAAGGCCGGGGGGAAAGTGGCCGATGTGGGCTGTGGTCACGGCATCTCGACCATTGTGATGGCACAAGCGTTTCCGAATACTCACTGCTTTGGTTTTGATTATCATCAACCCTCGATTGACCATGCGCGTGAATTGGCCAAAGCAGCCGGCGTTGCCAACGTCACCTTCGATGTCGCCATGGCCAAGAGTTATCCGGGCGCCAACTATGATCTGGTGACTTTCTTTGACTGTTTGCACGACATGGGCGACCCGGTTGGCGCGTCGGCACATGTGCGAGAAACGTTGAACGCCAATGGCACTTGGATGATTGTCGAGCCAAACGCGCAGGATGACCTAGCCGGCAACCTGAACCCGGTCGGCCGTATCTACTATGCGGCGTCCACCATGGTCTGTGTGCCCAGTTCGCTCAGTCAGGAAGTAGGTCTGGCGCTTGGCGCGCAGGCAGGCGAAGCGAAACTGCGCGAGGTGGTGACGAAAGGCGGCTTTACGCGCTTCCGTCGCGCGACGGAGACGCCGTTCAACATGATTCTCGAAGCGCGGCCGTGATCAGTCGCAAAATAAAACAAGTTACTTGGCCTGGTCCACGGAACAGTCTTAACATCTCGTTTAGCCAAATTATGCAGAATTGGTATATGAAATAAGTAGAGGGCGGATGACATTATCCGCCCTCTATCGATTAGCAACAACACTTTAGCTACAAATCATACAAAATTGAGCAACCAGCAAAACAAATTAACGGCTTGCTAATTGTGGCTTGCGCTTACAAATCAGCCATCACCTTTTGTAACGCTTCGCGACTGGGGCGCGTTTCTGCCTCGGTCATGTGGGCCAGCGGTGTGTCAACCAGGTTAAGCAAATCGAGCATGCTGGGTTGCTTGGTATCAATGTAGAAAAGACCGGTCAACATCTTATTGTCGCGGCGAGACTCTTCCAAGATGCGATAGGCCGCCATCTTGTCGGTCGGGTCGTAATCCGTGTCCAACTTTTTGAGCTTAAGCCAGGAGCCGTCGTGCAACTGCACTTCTTGCTCATCATCATAGTCGTCAATTACGATCTCTTCCATGCGCGGCACAAAGTTCAACTCTTGCAATTTAATTTCATGTTCTTTGCCCCAGGGGTAGCTCTTGTTGGAGTCTTCGGCATTGTTAAACGTCACGCATGGGCTGATAATATCGAGCACCGCCATGCCATTATGGCTCAGCGCAGCTTTTAACAAAGCCTCTACCTGTTTGGCATCGCCAGCAAAGCTACGCGCGACAAACGTGGCATTGGCCGCCAATGCTTCCACGCAAATGTCCAGGGAAGGTAATGGATTGACCCCGGCGTATTTGAGCTTCTGCCCCTTGTCCGACGTAGCGCTAAACTGGCCCTTGGTCAAGCCATATACACCGTTATTTTCCACAATATAAACGAGGGGCAAATTGCGCCGTACGGCATGTTTAAACTGGCCAATCCCGATCGAAGCGGTGTCGCCGTCGCCGCTGACACCCACGGCGATCAGGGTGTGATTGGCCAGCATGGCGCCCGTCGCCACCGACGGCATACGCCCATGCACGGCGTTAAAACCGTGGCTGGAGCCTAGAAAATAAGCGGGTGTCTTGCTGCTGCAGCCGATGCCGCTCAGTTTGATGATCTGTTGTTGGTCCAGCCCTAATTCCCAAGCCGCGTTGATAATACGTGCGCTAATGCTGTCGTGACCACAGCCTTTGCAAAGCGTTGAATCGCGGCCTTTGTATTCATTTTTATCTAAACCGAGCGCGTTGGTCTTAGCGACCCTGGGCGCTGGCATTGGTCTTTGTTGTGTGGTTGTCATATGTAGTTCCTTTAGATTCTATAGTGGTGAGGGCTGACAGACCCCACCCTAACCCTCCCCTGGTAAGGGCGGGACTTGACGAAGGGAAGACGAAGTAACTCGTTCTGCCCCTGAGCCGTTCC
>JBBREZ010000078.1:0-18280 GCA_038225095.1 Caldilineales bacterium | reverse complement strand
GGTGAAATCTTGTTGGAAGAGTTCATGAAACCTTTTGGTTTGAGCCAGTATCGACTGGCGAAGGCGATGAACGTTTATCCGCGAAAAATTAACGAAATCGTCCAGGGTAAGCGCTCGGTTACCGCCGATACAGCGTTACGGTTGGCACGCTTCTTTGGTACGTCGGCAGAAGTGTGGATGAATTTGCAAGCGTACTACGACCTGGAAGTGGCGCGTGATGAGCTCGAAGACCGTGTGGTGCAAGAGGTGACTCCGTACCTGCCAACCCAACAGCAAGTTGCATCACTTCATGCGGTATGAGTGAGCAAAGAAGGCGTGATCGCGCTTTTTTCGTAACCCCTCTGGTTGCTCTTGGCTTGTTTCGTTTAAGGAAAGTCAATTTTGGCCACTGATCTTACCCATGATCTTGATCTGCATGGCGAACGCGCGGCGTTGCGCGGCAATCCAAGCTTTGTCTGGCGGGCTGGACAAGATCGCCGGTTAGCGATGATTTTGCAATGGGCGCAACCCAATGCCACGGGTAAACTTGGCCGCGTATTGGTCGATGGGTGTGGCGTTGGTTCGTATGTGAAGGTGCTCCAACCGAGTGCGGACCAAGTATACGGGATTGACATTGAACCGGAACATTTGACACGCGCTGTTGCCAATGCCCCGCAGGCGCATTTACAGATTGCAGCCGGCGAGCAGCTACCCTATCCAGACAATTTCTTTGATTTAGTATTAAGCCACGAAGTGCTCGAACATGTGCAGGATGACCACTTAGCCGCCGCCGAAATGGCGCGCGTGCTCAAGCCAGGCGGCCGCGCTGTGATTTTCGCGCCTAACCGGCTTTATCCGTTTGAAACGCACGGCCATTATTGGCGTGGCGTCTACCACTTTGGCAACACGCCGCTGATCAACTATCTGCCCGATCCATTGCGCAATCAACTGGCCCCGCACGTGCGTACCTACACCGCTGCTGGCCTACGCAATCTCTTCATTGGCCAGCCAGTGCGCATCGTCCACCACACGCAAATCTTCCCCGGCTACGATAATATTGTCTACCGCCGCCCGGCGCTGGGCAAGTGGTTGCGCCGCATCACCTATGCCCTGGAACATTCGCCGTTGACTGCGCTGGGGCTCAGCCATTTGTTGGTGGTGGAGAAGGCAGTTCCAGCCGTATAATAAGCGGCTGTGTTAAGCAGAACCCCATTGGTGAAATTATCGTTATAGAAGAAAAGAGTTGGATAATCACCCAACTTTTTTTGTGCTTGGTAGGGCAACGACGTGATGATTGACCGCGATCTTGGTCATTTTCTATTCACTATGGTACGATAGCGAGATTATGAAACGACTCGACCGACATGATTATATTCTGATTGCGCGACGCAAACGGCATCGCGTTGAGGTGAACCGGCCCCGCCCCTGGCTGTGGGCCGGACAAGGGATTGGCGCCATTCTTACCACGCTGCTAATCACTTTTGGCATTGTGGTGGGCCTAGCCGTTGTCACCATTGTTAGTGTCTATAACGCGTATGCCCGGCAATTGCCCGATGTCAGCGCGATTGAGACCCAGCAAGATCGTTTTCAGACCGTGCGCATCTATGATCGCACCGGCAAGCAATTGCTCTATGAAAGTGTAGACCCGCGCCCCTTCCGCGGTGATCGCACGTTTATGGCCCTCAATAAGATGTCGCCCTGGACGTGGAAGGCCGCCGTTGCGCTCGAAGATCGCAACTTTTTTGATAACCCTGGGGTAAATGTGCGTGGTCTATTCCGCGCGTTGGCCTCCAATTTACAAGGCAGCGCCGTCCAGGGTGGTTCTTCGATCACACAGCAGTTGGTCAAAAACGTCGTGATTCCCCCCGAAGAACGGGCCCAGCAGAGTTATGCGCGTAAACTGAAAGAAGTCGTGCTGGCCATGGAAGTGACGCGCCGCTACCCCAAGGATAAGATTCTGGAGTGGTATCTTAACTACAATGGTTACGGCAACCTGGCCTATGGCGTAGAAGCTGCCAGCAAGGTCTATTTTGGCAAGACTAGCAAAGATTTAACGTTGGCAGAAGCAGCCATGTTAGCGCCGATTCCCCAATTCCCGATTCTGAATCCGATTAACAATTTGGAAGAGGCCAAACAGCGGCAAGGACTGGCCCTGCAAGCGATGGTGGAAGCTGGTTATATCACCAGCGCGCAAGCCGATGTGGCCTTTCATGAGCCGTTGGCGTTGCGTAAATCGGTGGCGGAACGGTTTGATGTTTTGACGGCCCCGCACTTTGCGCTGTATGTGTTGGACCAGATTAAGGAACTTTACAACACCGCCGAGGACCCATATCTTATCTGGCGCAATGGGTTGAAGATTTACACGACGCTGGATGTAGACTTGCAGAAGTACACCGAACAGGTGGCCCGCGAACAGGTCAAAAAGCTATTGGCCGACGGCAAAAATGGTCACAATGCGGCCGTGACGGCGATTAAAAATGATACCGGCGAGATCTTGGCGATGGTCGGCTCGCTCGATTACAACAACGACGAGATCGACGGCCAGATTAACATGGCGACCGCACCACGCCAGCCGGGTTCCAGCTTTAAGCCCTATGTCTACCTGACGGCGCTGGAAAAAAGGATGACGGCAGCCAGTATGATTCTGGATGTGCCGACAGCTTTGCCGCAGTCCGACGGCAAGTATTACCGCCCGGAAAATTACGACAACCAATATCACGGCCCCGTCTCGATCCGTAACGCACTGGCCCGCTCGTACAACATCCCCGCGATTCGGGTGCTCAAAGAAGTGGGCATTGCCGACGCCTTGCGCACCGCGCATAGCATGGGCATTAATGGCCTGGATCGCGGGTTGGACTATTATGGCCTGAACTTGGTGTTGGGTGGTGGCGAAGTTTCTTTGCTAGATCACACCTTCGCTTATAGTGTCTTTGCCAACAAGGGCGTTATGCTGGGCGAACCAATCTTGCCCGATCAGAGCCGCCCTGGCTTCCGCAACCTAAACCCGGTCTCTGTGCTGCAAATTGTGGACAGTGACGGCAATATTTTGAAAAAGTATCAGACGCCGCAAACCGAACGCATTTTTAGCGCCGAAGCTGCCTATGTAATGGCCGACATAATGAGTGACGATGTGGCACGGGCGCCATCCTTTGGTGCGAACAGTGATGTCACCTTGCCAGACCGCAAAGTGGCCGCCAAGACCGGCACCACCAATCAATTTAAAGATAACTGGACCATGGGCTTTACGCCACAACTGACGGTAGGCGTGTGGGTTGGCAATTCGGACAACGAATCGATGAAAAATGTGACCGGCCTTTCGGGTGCAGCGCCGATCTGGAATGCCATCATGCGCAAGTATCACGAAAACCTACCGGTGCTTTGGTATGATCGCCCGCCCGGCATCGTCAATCTTGTCGTCTGTACACCCAGTGGTTTGTTGCCTAGCCCCAGTTGCCCAGGCTCCAATCGGCGCGATGAGATCTTCATTGCCGGCACTGAGCCGAAAATTCAAGATAACGTGTGGCAGGCGTTAGAACTAGACAAAGCAACTGGCAAACTAGCAACGGCCACTACGCCAGCCGACCGGCGCGAATTTCAAGTCTATGAGATTTTGCCGCAGGAAGCGGCTGATTGGGTGCGCGAAAGTGGATTGGCCCAGCCGCCAACCGAGTTATCGGCGGGTAGCGCCCAAGATTTTGACCCGAATGCCGCAATCATGTCACCGCTAATCGGTAGCTATCTCAATGGTGTTCGTGAAATAAAAGGCAATGCCCGCGGTGGCCCTTATAAGGTTGATTTTGGTCAAGGGACAGACCCACAACAGTGGACACAGATTGGGCCAGACCATACGAACGAAGTGGTTAGCGGCACCTTGGAATCGTTGGATACAGGACAATTGGCTGAAGGTGCTTATACCTTACGGTTAACCGTCAACCGCGGTGATGGGGCAAAGGAAGTCCGTACACCGATCAATGTCGATCACACGCCGCCCACGGTCATTATCAATGATCCACAACCCAATCGCTTGTACGTGATGGAAGACGATGAGCAAATTAATATCAACGCCCTGGTCGACGATAACTGGGCGGTTGATCATGTGGACTATTACATGGATGGCGCGCGTTTTTCCACCAGTACGGTTTCGCCTTACAACGACCGCTGGAAGATTCGCATGCGCGATATTGAGCAAATCGAAGTGGACGGCACGCAAAATTGGCAAGGGTTTGCCAGCCAAGACGCGGATGTGCAACCCGGTCGCGTCCGGCCATTTTCCGATGGGTTTAGCGCCATTCGCACCAGTCGCGGCGTCTATTTCGAGGGTCATACGGTCAAGGTAATCGCCTATGATCGGGCTGGCAATGCTGCGACCAGTGCTGAAGTGCTGGTCTACATCCGGCATAAGAAAGAAACGACAAAACCGTAATCGGAATAACGCTGACTCAGTCGGTCTCATCTTCTGCCTCAATTTTTGTCTGCGCTTGAAGGATTTCTAAGCCGGGAACTTTAAAATGGTTTTCAAACCGCTGCCTTGCAAAACGCGTTGGGAAGGGCTGCTGCTCTGTAGTTGGATCGCGCTGATCGATCTGCTCTTACTGTTTTGGGCGTTCCGTCGTCCCACCGATCGGATCCGTTTTATCTTGATCCTCCTCATTGTGGCATGCATACCGTTACTGCTCCATCTGCTGTATCGCACCTGGAGCCTTTATACGCTGGAATATTGGGTGGACCGCAATGCGATCACGATTCGCTGGGCGAATGTCCGCCAGATTGTTCCATTGCATACGGTGAAGCGTATTGTTCAGGGCGATGCACACGATTTGACTAAGCCTGGTTGGTTGCACTGGCCTGGTCCGCATTTGCGTCCGGCCCGCACGCAACAACTGCTCGATCTGCACTTGTTGGCTACCCGGCCGTTAAGCGAATGTCTTTTGCTCGATACGGGTGGGGCTGTTTTTGCGATCGCACCTTTGGCTCAGGCAGAATTTTTGGTTACTGTCCAAGAACGTTTTCAGATGGGGCCAGCCGTTTACCTGAAAGTGAAGCAAGAACATGCCTCGCTGTTGCCGAACTTCTTTGCCGAAAGTCGGACAGGATTGGTGCTGCTTTGCATTGGTTTTGTGGGCGTGATAGCGTTATTTGGCCTGCTGATGGTGCGTTTTCCTGGCCTGCCCGATCAGTTGCCGTTTCGCTACACCAGTGATGGCCTGCCGGACGTTGTGCGCAACAAGTCTGCCCTGTTTTTATTGCCAGGTGTTGGTCTGTTGGCATGGCTGGCCAACGGTTTGTGGGGCATGTGGATGGCGCATCGTAAACAATTGATCGGCGCTTATATGCTGTGGGGTGGCGCGATTATTGTGCAAATTTGTTCTTTATTAGCCTTGAAGAGCTTACTGCCCTAATCAATCTAGAGCTAACATGACCGAGCTTTCCCTGATTATCCCAGCCTATAACGAAGCAGCGGCCATCGAGGCTGGAAAACTAGCCCGCGTGGCAACCTGGCTGACGGCCCAAGCGTTGGATGCTGAATTAATTGTGGTCGACGATGGCAGCCAAGACGCTACAGCCGCTTTGGCGCAAACCGTAACCGACCGCGTGATTCGCATTGCGCATGCAGGAAAAGCGGCCGCGATTGTGGCCGGTATTCAAGCCGCTAGTGGCAAAGTAATTTTATTCACCGACATGGATCAGGCGACACCAATTACGGAAGCGCCCAAATTGCTGAGTATGATCGATCCATGGACTGATATTGCGATTGGCAGCCGCGGCCTGGTGCGCGAAGGTGCACCGCTCGGGCGTTACTTGCTCAGTTGGGGGCAAGTTGCCTTGAGAAACTTGCTGATTGGCTTAAAGATCACGGATACGCAGTGTGGTTTCAAGGCCATGACGCGCACCGCCGCACTTGAAATTCTGGATCATCTGCAACTCTATCATCCCCTGCGGTTGGGCACGATTCAGGGGCCCAGTGTGACCAGTGGTTTTGATGTAGAATTTCTGTTCGTGGCCCAACGTTTAGGATACCGGAGTCAAGAGATATCTGTTTTGTGGCGCTATCAAGAAACACGTCGCGTCAATTTAATTAACGATGCCTGGCGTGGTGTGAGGGATCTACTCAAGATTTTAGTGGCTGACCTGCAGAGTAAATATCCCAGATTGCCATTGCCTTCTACAAAACCAGATAATAAATCAATCTAGATCGCTACTTGCTGTATTACATTCATGCCGACTTAGCCATTCGGCCTCCCTACTGTGCCAGCCGTTTCTCGCCCGCTAGATAGACTGACAAGTGTGACAGAGGCCTTTTTTGTTGGCAAAAATTGTTACTCTATGCCTGGCTGCGCAGATCGCTGTGACGATGAGTAGAGGAAGTTCCGTGGGAGAATTACACAGGCCATTTCTAAGCATTATCATCCCTGCCTACAATGAAGAATTGCGCCTGCAACCAACGCTACACCGCATTACTGAATTCTTACAGCAGCAAGTCTATTGTTCGGAAGTATTGGTGGTGGAAAATGGCTCGGTTGATGGCACGAATGCTGTGGTGGAACGTTTTATACAAGCAGCATCCTTATCCGATGATCGCTGTCAGATTCAATTGTTGCATGCTCCCCAGGGCAAAGGCATTGCCGTCCGCTATGGGATGTTGGCCGCCAAAGGCGATTATTGCGTGATCTGCGATGCGGATTTGGCCGTACCGATTGAGGAAGTGTCCAAATTTTTGCCACCTGCGTTGGATGCGCGCACCTATGACATCGCGATTGCCAGCCGCGAGGGGCCGGGCGCCGTGCGCAATGGTGAGCCTGGTTATCGGCATGTGATGGGGCGTGTTTTTAATTTTTTGGTGCGCACGTTAGCCGTACCCGGTGTGCAAGATACCCAATGTGGCTTCAAATGTTTTCATCGCGAGGCCGCCGAACTGCTCTTCTCGCTCCAACGGATTGACGGCTGGGGCTTCGATGTGGAAGTCTTGCACATTGCCTCGTTACACGGGCTGCGCATGGTGGAGATCCCCGTCACTTGGTTCTATGGCGAAAATAGTAAAGTTCGGCCTATTCATAATACATTGAGCATGGTCGCCGAACTGTTGAAAATTCGCATGAATGGCCGGCACGGCTATTATACTGGCAAGTCATCGGCAGTGGCAACCACTAATTTGCCGGCAGCGTAGGCAATGTCATAACTGATCACGCAAGCGCATGGCTTGGCCTATCTGCAAGACATTGGCAATATAGTGCGCAATCAGCGGGGCTAGCAGCGAGCCTTGATTGATAAACAGCAGTCCCAACAGAGTGCCAGCCAGGGTTGCGCCGACCACGCCCCAAAGCCCTTGGGGTGCGTGCATGAGCCCAAATAATAGACCTGTTGCAACAAGCAGGCCAAATGGTGGCATCATTGGCGTTAAGCCGCCGATCAGCAAACTCCGAAAGAGCAACTCTTCCAGGAGCACCACCGGTAGCATCGCCAGCACGACGAGCCATAATTGCTTGCGGTTCGTGGGCACAATCGCTTTGATAACGACCGCCGAGTAAAAGCGCCGACCACCGTGGCGGATCAGCCATTGCGTGGTGATATAAAAGAAAAGCGCCAGCAAACTGCCCCATAAACTACCAATCAGCAGTTGTTGGCCGCCGTTACCCAACACCCACCCCAATTGTCGCCAATCCAGGCCACTTGTAAGCCCTAATAAAAGACAAAGCGCGATCAGCCCTAGGCGTAGAATGTTCTCGCCGGGCAGTAACATCAGGTTGCGATCTGGTTGCCAGGTGCGTAAAAGGCGATGAGTTGCATAAACGCCATAGCTCACAAAACTGACCAACAACACGGTTGCGCCGACAAAAATCCAGTAACGAATAGACATAGTGAGCATTAAATATCACTGACCACGATGCGCTTTCCACTTGCGGCCGCATGCAACATGGCTTCTACCACCGCCAGATCGCGTAGGGCTTCTTCGGGCGCATTGTGGTGGGGCGTGCCTTCGCGAATGGCTGCGGCAAAGGCGGCGAGCTCCTTTTGAACCCCGTCAAAGCCATCACACTTGAGCGTTTGCGTTTTGCCCTGGCTGGTTAACTCGATTTCGCCGCGTAGGACACGCAAGCTCCCTTTTTCACCCACCACATGCAGATACGGTGGCCACGGCGCGCCGACGGCATAACTGGCGAGATACGCGCCCAGCGCACCGTTGGCAAAGTGCAAGGTGGCGCTGATCGTGTCCGCTGGCAATAAATGAGGATTCACTTGTGTCACGACCGCACTAACTTCGGCGATTTCACCGACAATCAGCCGCAAACTTGCCACTTGATGGATGCCGCCGTCGAGGATGTAGCCGCCAGGGAAGTTGCCCGAACGACGCCAGGCCGAATGATAATATTTGCTGGTCGGTGAGACGGGGGCATAGTGCGCCACATGACAAGTGATCGGACGCCCGATTTCGCCGCTGCGCACAAAATCGGCCGCCTGTAAAAAAGCCGCTTCATAACGCCAGTTTTCGCCGACCATCCACACCTGTTGCGGTTGCTGTTCACGCCGTTGCGCAAAGGTTTTTAGCAATTGGCGCCCGGTCGCCACATTAGGCGCAATTGGTTTTTCGCTGATCACGTGTTTGCCACTCGCCAGCGCTTGCGCTAGCGCAACCGCCATCACGTCAATCGGCAATAGTATATCGACGGCTTCGATCTGCGGATCGGCGAGCAGCGCAGTTAGATCGGTGTAAATCTTCGCCGGATTCGGTAATGTTTCGGCTAAGGCGCTTGCGGTCGCGGCAGTGCGACTGTAGATGGCGACAATCTCGAAATGATCGGGCAGCCGCAGCAAGGATGGCGCATGCGCGTCTCTAGCAAAAATTCCCGCACCGATTAACGCCAACCGCACGGGTGATGATGGATTTTTTGGTTGCATGTTCGTTCTCCATAGCCTGATTACGCGTGCATGGTGGTTGCCTATACCTGGCTGATCAGTGATTTTGTGAGGATCGATACTCAGCCACTCGTTACTATAGCATATCTGGTCAATTCGCCAGCAATTATTAGAATTCCGTAGTCTACCGTACGGCTTACACCCCCATTATATTGCTATAATCATATGGCAAACCGGTAACTGGATAAAATTTTCCACGCACGCCAGATCATCTGAGCCGTGATTGCCATTCATAAAGGAGCCGATAATGTTGTCTTTTGCGTTTGTTTGTCAACCTCTGCGCAAATTCTGGCTACCTATGCGAGTTTTGCCCTTGAGCATACTGGCACTGGTAATGCTCGTAAGTGGCTGTACTGCCCAAAATTTTATCATCAAAGCCCCTATTCCTGCTGCATCTGCGCAAGCAGCCCAAACGAAAGTGACTCTGGCCCAGGCTAGCGTCAATCGTCTCCTTGTGATCGGCGAAGATGGGAATTTGTTTACGGTCAACCCAGACGGACAAGCGCGCGTTGATTTGACCAGTGATGCTGGCCGCACGCATCGGTATGTGCAGCCCACTTGGTCGCCCACCGGCGAGCGCATTGGCTGGGGCCAACTTGACCGTAAGCCAAGTGCGGTTGCGAGTGCGCTGATCACCAGCCGCGCCGATGGTAGCCTACAGACGCACACGGATCTACCTTTTCCACCTTTCTTCTTAAATTGGCGGCCAGACGGCAAGCAGTTGGCCTATCTAGGCAACTGGGAAGCCGCTGGGCAACAGACGATTGCGTTGCGTCTGATTGATGTAGCCACCGGCGGAACAACTTCTTCGACGCTGGGGCTAGGTCAACCCTTCTATTTTTCGTGGTCACCCGATGGCAAGCAGATGTTGGCCCATATCGATAACCAACGCACCGCCTTGCTCACAACGGACGGTAAGGAAACTGTGTTAGCTGATCAGTCTACCAACTTTGCTACACCGCAATGGGCGCTGGATGGCGGCAAACTTTTGTATGCCCTCGAAAAAGACGGCCACTCGCAACTAGTGATTGCCGATGCAACTGGCGCCGTCAAGCAAGAGGTTACGTTTGTGGAGGGGGAGACTGCGCTCAATTTTAGCCTAAGCCCCAAGAATAACTTGCTCGCCTACACGGAAACCGACCAGGCAGTGGGTCTTAATTCATTGGGGCCGCTCTTTTTATTCGATCTGGCGAACCAAAAAGTCCAAGAGCTAAGCGCTGATCCGGTCGTGGCCTTTTTCTGGAGCCCCGACGGTCACGCGTTACTTTTTCTGACGGCAGAAATTCGAGCCCGGCAGCTTTGGTTGAATATGCAAGTTTGGGATGGTAAAGCGCCGCGTACCTTAGGGCGTTTCCTGCCTAGCTCGATTTTTGTGCAGCAATATTTACCTTTTGCCGACCAATTCGCCCAAAGCATCCAACTGTGGGCGCCCGATTCCAGCGCTGTTGTCTTTGCGGGTCAGAACGAAAATGATGAGACCGGCGTCTGGGTGCAAGCAATTGACGGCAAGAGCCCAGCGAAACATGTGGCTGATGGCGTCTTTGCGACCTGGTCGCCGCATTGACATCGTTTTACGATTGCGTGAAGATGCTACTATAAAAGTGAAATGCACTTTATATGCCGCTTATTCGAAGATAATCATCGAAGCGCTATTGAATCTTTCACGCTTTAGATTCTTGCGCCAAATCGAGTTTGCGCTCTGATAAGGTATCCTCCCCTCACCTTTGCCAAGCGAGGTAGAGGCCAGTTGAAGCTAGAGGATTGCATAAAACGCCATGACTACGCTGATCAAGTGCAGTCATGGCGTTTTAATGCTTAATCGGTAGGTATGGTAAACTAGGTAATTAGCTTATGCTAAATGGGACACTTCACAAGAAATTGCAAACATTGGATGATGTGCTTTTTGAGTTGCGCTCACTCGGCCAGGTGAGTGTCGCTCAGCTTGAGCAAGATTGGCGTACGCGACGCGCAATCGAGCGGGACCTGCAAGTACTGGTTGAGATTATGACCGATGTCTGTCAACGTTTAATTGCCCTGGCCGGCCAGACGCCCGTCGAGACAGCGCGAGATGCCATTGACCGTTGTATCCAACTTGGCGCTTTATCGCAGTACGACGATTATCGCCGTATGGTCCAATTTCGGAATTTTGTCGTTCATCACTATAACAAATTGATACCGCCATTCTGGTTGAACTTGTGAATCGCCGGCTAGGTGATTTTGAGCGCTTTCGAGATGAGATCAGTGCTTATGCAAACCGTCACGTGGGATAAGGCCGCCGCCGCTTTACAGGCAATGCCCAAAGTCATTGCCGCCTAAGCTTTTGGCTCGGCGCAAAGTGGACAAATTGCCAAGGGTAGCGATCTAGACATTGCGATTTTGATTGACGCGCCTTTGTTGTTTGAGGAATTGACTGATCTATTAGGCGACTTACAAGATGCGTTTCACTTTGAAAACATTGACTTAGTTCCACTAACCAACGACAGTTCACCAATTTTGCGGTTTGAAGCGGTTAGCGGACGCCTGCTCTTTTGTCGTGATGCGGCGAAACGCGCCGAGTTCGTTTCGCTTGCGGCCCGCGAATATGAAGAGGCGATGGCAATGATCCAGCGGGCGCTCAAGGAACGCGCGTTGATCAGACAGGTTGCGTAATCCACATGCTACCAGAATGTGTCGTTCAAAATTTATGCCCAATTCGCGTCCCATTTCAACCAAACGTTGCCATGTATTGGTGCTTACGCTTTATACCGTCCTTAGCCTGCTCCTCACCTGGCCGCTCATCACGCAGATTACGACCCATGTGCCCGGCATTGCCCAGTGGGCCTTTGATGAATCGACCTTTATTTGGAACATCTGGTATCTCAAGCACACCCTGATTGACCAGTTAAGCAACCCCCTGCATACAGAATTGATCTGGTATCCGTTGGGTATTGATCTCGTCCTCTATACCTATAACTTTTTCCATGCGCTGATCGCCCAGCCCCTGGCGTTGGCCGTCAACTTACCGTTTGGCAGCAACGTTGCGCTCCTACTTAGCACGATCCTGAGCGGATATGGAACGTTTTTGCTCGTTCGTTATTTATTGCTGAAGGATAGGCGATTACAGGGGGCGCCCATCTCCCCGTCTCCTCATGTCCCTGTTTGCTCGTCGCTCTTTCCCGCCATCATCGCAGGCTTGCTCTATGCCTTTGCCAGCAACCGCGCTATCTACGCGGCGTTGGGCCATTATGATATGGTGACAACGCAGTGGATTCCGTTCTACGCGCTGATGTTGCTGCGTAGCCTGGACGGTAACTTGTCTGCACCGCAACGACGAAAAGCCGCGGCGCTGGCCGGTCTGTTCTTCGCCTTTAACGGCTTAGCTGAAATGATCATTGCGGTTTTCCTGGCAATCTTCACGTTGATTGTCGTGATCATTTACCTCAATCCAAAAACTAGTATGACAAAGAGAGGAGAGATTAAAGATTGGGAGAGGAGAGATTGGCGTCAATCTCCCAATCTCCAATCTCCAATTTCCTCTCTCCAATCTCTCCTCTCTGCCCTCAGCCTCATCGGTATCGTCGGCTTCGCGATCTGGTCGCCTGTGCTTATCCCAATTTTATATCAATTTCTGACCAACGATTTTTCGCTCAAAGGCTGGGGTGAGGCAATTCCGCTCAGCACCGATCTGCTGGGCTGGTTCACGCCGACGGTGTTACACCCACTCTTTGGCGGTAATTTGATCAGCCATTTGCGTCAAGTGCAATTGCGCGCGCTGGAAGTTGATGGCACCGGTTTTCGCGACCTCAACACCGTCTTTTTAGGCTGGGCGAGTCTGGCGCTGGCGTTATTCGGGGCCTTCATCTACCGGCACAGGGTGCGCATCTGGACGTGGACCTGTCTGATCTTTGGCCTCTTCACGCTGGGCCCTTTTTTACAAATCAATGGTCGTTATCTTTTCGACATGGACGGCGTCGCGGCTACCTTTCCCTTGCCCTATGCGCTGTTGCATTATTTACCGATCATCAAAGCCAACCGCGCGCCCAATCGCAATAGTGTGGTGTTGATGCTGGGGCTGGCGGTGCTGGTGGGGTATGGGGTGAATTGGTTGTTGAGGAGACTAGAGAGTAGAGATTGGAGAGTAGGCTTCCTCAATCCCCAATCTCTACTCTCCATTCTAATCGCCTTTCTAATTCTTTTCGAGCATCTTGCGCTCCCGTCGCCACTTTCCGACGCCCGTATTCCCGCAGTCTACGCCCAAATTGCCGCTGATCCGCGGTCGATCAGCGTGCTGCAAATCCCGCTGGGCTGGCGCAATAGCTTTACGGCATGGGGGCCAGAACAGACGCAGTTGCAATATTTTCAGACCGCCTATGCCAAGCCAATGCTTGGCGGCAACATCAGTCGCGCGCCCGATTTCAAATTAGATTATTTTCAACGCATCGCGTATTTCCAAGCGCTCACGGCTGTCGAGACGGGCAAGCCGGTGGCGTCGGATCTGATGGCCGCGGCGCGTGCCCAGGCTGGCGATCTGGCGTATCTGTATGATGTCGGTTATGTGCTGCTCTATCCGCCGATTCCGCAGCGTTTTCCGTATGTCGATCATTGGCAGGCAACCTGGAATTTTGTGAAACAGACGCTGCCGCTGGACGAAAAACCGTTTTGGGCCGGAGATGGCATCGAAGCCTATCATGTGGTGCAACCGGCGGGTGACGATCATTTTACGCTGGATTTGGGCGGCGTGGGCACGTATCCTTATCGCGGTGAAGGGTGGGACAGCGCCGAGACGGACGCGAGCTATGGCATGACGGCGATTTGGGCCATCGCACCGACCAGCCGATTTTTCTTGCCCATGCGCCAGCTTAACGCCCAGACTACCTACACTTTGACGGCGCGTGTCCATCCATTTGCCTATCCCGGTAGCCCAGCGCAAACGGTGCAATTGAACGTGAATGGCCATATCTTGGAAAAGCATACACTGATCGACGATTGGCAAACGATCGAGTGGCAGACGCCAGGCCGCGCGCTGGTCAACGGGCTGAACCGCTTTGAATTCACTTGGGGGCATGCCGCTGCGCCCAGAATAGTAACGCCGGGCAAGCGGCTGATTGGCCATACGGGCGTCACTTTGCCGATTGACGCTGATTTGAAAGGCTTTGCCGACGGTGGTTTTATCGCCTTGTTCGATGACGCCGGCAAACAAATCGATGCAGCGGCGGGGCGGCGCGGCGTCAATGTGAC
Source organism: Caldilineales bacterium (assembly GCA_038225095.1). Classification (GTDB taxonomy): domain Bacteria; phylum Chloroflexota; class Anaerolineae; order Caldilineales; family Caldilineaceae; genus JAPLGZ01. The sequence goes on along the minus strand of JBBREZ010000078.1, from coordinate 4,171 downwards.
GGTGCTGGACTCTAAGAGTGGCGCTGTGTTACAGAAAAAAGGCTTTGATACGACCGCCAACGAATTTGAAAGTCAGGCGTTGGTTGAATTCTTGGCCGGCATTGAGGCTGGTGCGCCGGTGCTGATGGTCAGCGACGGTGACGCATCGCTTCATCTGACGGAGGCGGCCGTTACCAGTTTGCGCAAGCTCGGCGTCGATGTGACGCTTGACAATTTGCGCGGCCATTATTTTGCCTTTGTCGGTGTGCAGGGGGCTGCCCCAGGTACAGCGGGGCAGGTAATCGATCCTAAAGCAGCATTTCTACGGATTAGCCTGAACCGTGACCAGCGTACGTTGGCCGCCAGTGTGGATTGGCTGAAAATCGAGCCGAATACTAAATAACGGGCGGCGCTCCGCTATCGTGAAGCGCTGATTTGCGATCACGACGGCGCTGATAGAAGCGAATTGCCTGTTCCCAGGGTAAGGCGCTCGTGCGCAGACGGAGCAGGGTGTAGAATGCTTTGTAGATTTCTGCCTTATTGATCTTGCTGGCACCTTCCGTGCGATTGACGAAAGTGATGGGCACCTCGCCAATCCGAAAACCGGCTTGTTGGCAATAGAACGCCATTTCGATCAGAAAACTATAGCCGCTGCTGAAGATGGCGTCTAAGTCAATCGTCTCTAGCACCTGGCGGCGATAACAGCGAAATCCCGCTGTACAATCGCGCGCGGCTATGCCTAGCAAAATGTGGGCCAGCCAGTTGGCAAAATAGCTGATCGATTGGCGTGATCGCGTCGAACCGACAATTTTGCCGCCCGTTACATAGCGGCTGCCAATCACTAAATCATAGCCTTGGCTGGCTTTGTCTAAGAGCGCGGGCAAACTTTCAGGGCTGTGGCTGAAATCGGCATCCATCGTGCAAATAAATTGATAGCCGTGCGCCAGGCCATATTCAAAGCCAGTTTTATAAGCGGTGCCCAGCCCTAGTTTGCCAGCGCGATGCAGGACATGCACGCCGGCATCTGCGGCTGCCAAGCCTTCGGCAATTGCGCCTGTACCGTCTGGCGAGTTGTCGTCCACGATCAAGACCTGGACATTGCCAGGCAAGGCGCGTAAGCGCTGCACCAGACGGCTTAAATTTTCCTGTTCGTTGTAGGTTGGCACTATCATAAGTGCCAGGCTAGACCAGTTTGTCATGAACCTCTGCAATAACTACGGTAAGCAGCCTTCATCATGGCCGAAGGCGGATATTTCTGTCCGTTCAAAGTTTTCAATTATCAGTTAAATCATACTCGTGGTCAAATTTATTTCTACGCATCGTACAGACCGTCAGATTATTCTCTTGCTGTTTGCCTTTGCATTGGGCCTGTATTTACGCACGATGTCGCCGGGTTTGCTCGGCGGTGATTCGGGCGAATTTCAATTGGCGGCCTGGCGCTTAGGGTTGGCGCATCCCACCGGCTATCCGCTCTATCTGTTGCTGGGCAGCGCCTGGCAACATGCGCTGGCTCTACTCGGCGTCAACCCGGCCACTGCGCTTACGGCCTTCAGCGCTGTGATTGGCGCGCTGGCAATTGCGCTGCTCTACGTGATCATGTTGGACTGGTTGCCAGGCGAAGTGAATGTACGACGAGCAGCGGCACTTTTTACGGCCACACTCTTCGCCGTTAACCCAACCTTCTGGAGCCAGAACCTGATCGCCGAAGTCTATACGCTCCATGTACTGTTCATTTTGCTCATCTTGCGCGTTTTCCAACAGATCGAATTAAGTCACCGTCTGACAGTTGCGGCCAGGTCAAATAATGCGACGCTAAGCGCTGAGCCACGCGCACCCCTATATCTGCTCTTCTTGCTGGTTGGTCTCTCGCTCACCCATCACGGCATGTCACTTTTTCTGCTGCCGGGCCTGCTGTTGGCCTTGTGGCTGTTGGATCGACGCTGGTGGCGTTCCCTAAAGCTGTTGATTGGCCTGGGACTGGTTATGTTACTGCCGATCGTGCTCTATCTGTACATTCCCCTGCGCAGCGGACCGGCTGCTTCGCCCTGGTATCATCAGCGATTGGGCAGCGCGACCCTGGATTTATATCAAAATAATTGGTCATCGTTCCTTAATTTTATCACAGGCCGCTCAATTTCGGTTGGCTTTCATAGCCTGGCGCAGGCCTATGCGACGCTGCCGCAAGTGTGGCTACTCTGGCGCTTACATTTTGGCTGGCCGGGTCTGGTGTTAATCGCGCTTGGCCTCTTTGTGCTAATTCACCAACGGTCCTGGTCAGTATTGGCGTTCACGCTGAGTTATGCCGTGATTCAGCAGGTTTTTAACCTTTTCTATGGCATCGGCGATATTTTAGTCTATTATATCCCATTGTACTTGATGGGCGCGATTTGGGCGGGGTTCGCAGCCAACGCGCTGGGTAATGGCTTGGGGGCAACCAACGCGGATGACAAGTCACCGAAACTGGCCGGTGGTCTGCTACTGGTTACGGTGCTTTTCTTCCTACCCTTCCAGTTGCTCAGGGCTAATCTCCCCCAGTTGGATCAAGCGAACAGTGTGGCTGTGCGCCAGACATGGGAGGCGATATTAGCCGCTCCACCACCGGCGGATGCGGTTTTGATCAGCAACGATCGCGATGAGATCGTGCCTTTATTTTACCTGCAAGCGGTCGAAAAGCGCGCGATTGGCATGACGGGACTGTTTCCGTTATTGAGTCCTGCTCCACAATTCGCCGACATTGGAACAACGGTGGCGACAGCGCTGGTGCAAGCGGGAGGACGCCCGGTTTATTTGATCAAATCAATGCCGGGTTTGGAGGCAAAGTTCACGCTACAAGCGGCGCCCGCGCCCCTGGTGCGCGTTGTTGGCTGGGCGGCCCAGGGCGCACCGCAACATGCCATCAATCAACCGTTCGGTCCGCTGCGTCTGGTCGGCTATGATTGGCAATTAGCGGCGCAAGGCGTGCGCATCACACTTCACTGGTTGGTGCAAGACAAAATGACGGCTGATTACACGAGCACCGTGCAACTTTTTAACGCAACTGGGGGAAAAATTGCCCAAGCCGATCAGCAACCCGGCGGCGTTTATTATCCAACTTCGCTCTGGAAGCCGGGCGAGACGCTGCTCGACAGCCATTTATTGTCGTTGCCAGCGTCTCGCAAACCTGTAACGCTATTAGTCGGCATGTATGTTGGCCCTGACTTTACCCCGTTAGCACCGCCGTTGAAACTTGCGTTAGCGCCTGATATAGAAACCAAATAAAACATGACCTAAGGGCGCTGCTTGCTGCGCCTTCCTATTGTTGCGTGCACGGCTCGATGCGGAGCGTCAGGACTGCGTTCCCATGCGCCCAGAGGACGCCCGGCGTGCGGAACAGTCAAATAAAACATGACTTTTATTTGGTTTTTCTATTAGTTGGCCCTCTCTGAAAACCCCGCTGCGTGTTATAATGCTAGCGTAGAAGACCGCATTCGCATAGCCACTCATTCACCCAAGAATCAAGTGATATGACCAAAAGTGAATTTGTCGTTACCCAAAAGTGGACGTCCGACCCGCGCTCACCGTTGCGTTGGATCTGGTCGCATGCGCGGCGTAATAGATTGGTGATCCTGAATATCTTTATTGGTGCGGCGGGGAATGCGGGGCTGGCAGCGGCGTTGCCCATTTTTACCGGCTTGGCCTTCGATGCGCTTTTAAAGAAAACGCCTAATCTGCGTGTGCTCTTATGGGCGGCCATCCTGATCGCTGTGAGCCAACTGGTGCGTGCGCTGTTGCAGCTTGGGCGTAACTTTGGCAGCGAAGTATTGGGCCAACGGCTGGAACGCGATGCGCGCCAGGAGCTTTATGCCTCGTTATTAGGCAAAAGCATGGGCTTCCACGATTCACGCCCCACCGGCGAGATTATGGCGCGCGCCACCAATGATGTGCGTGAACTGGCCTTGATGATGGCACCGGGTTTGAACTTGGTGCTTGGCTCGGCGAATTTTCTGATCGTGCCAATTGTGTTGGCGCCCAGCTATCATCCAGCCTTGATCGCAACCCCCTTGCTGTTTGCCGCCGGCTATTTGTTTTCCATGTACTTTTACATCGCTGAATTGCGCCCGCGCACCGCCCACGTTCGTAGCACTTTTGGCGTGCTAAACGCAGGCTTGACCGAGGCGATTGAAGGCATTGAAACCGTCAAAGGGGGGGCGCA
>JBBREZ010000077.1:0-18355 GCA_038225095.1 Caldilineales bacterium | reverse complement strand
TAGAGGCATGAATAAGGGCAAATACACACTCAACGGTCACAGGTTGAGCATTTTGTAGACGGTAGATGGTAGACAGACTTTTATACCATCTACCGTCTACAAACGGCAAAAACACAGCTCATGCCCATGCTGACTATCGACGCTCATGCAATCCCTTCAACCGAATAAGGCAACCCTTGCGGCCAGACATCCTGCGGTTCGTAGCCGATGATGCGGCGCGCTGGTTCCAGGTCTAGCCGTTCTTTATGCAGCGGCTTGCTGGTGGCAAAGAGGATCACAGATTCGCCGCGCGGCGGGTTGGGTGATTCGACGCAGCGTTCGTGGAAGCGGTTGGAATCGTTGTGGCTGAAAAAGACATTCGGCCCCATCTGGTTCCCCGCTAACTGTGCGGCTTCGTCGCGATTGCGTGGCAGCCAACCGATGCGCGCGCTGATCACAGAAAGATTATGCACACGGGCGTACATGTCACCGGCAATTTCGGCCCAGGCTTTGGTGAGGGCGTAATGATTCACCGGTGCCGGGCCATCTTCGATGCGCACCGGGCCGTCCGTCGGCGTGTGACCGGTGACCACCTGGAGCGTACTGGCGAGGACGAGCCGTTCGACGCCCAAATCTTTGGCGGCTTCACAAATGTGATAAAGGCCAATCACATTCGGGCCAAGCAGGACATCGATAAAATCGGCCGGGTTGGGATACGCGCCCAAATGGACAATCGTATCCATACCTTCGACCGCCTGGCGCACCTGGTCACGATTACTCAGATCGCCGATCACATAATCAGTTAAACCGGGGGTGGGATGGCGGGCGAAACCGCGCACGGTATGGCCGCGGGCGAGCAAATGCTGACAAAGTGGTTGACCAATCGCACCAGTGGCGCCGGTGACCAGGACACGTTTAGGTTGCGTTGCTTTTTCTGTCATGTTGTCTCACTTTCTGCTTTGTAATCATGGAATGTCGTCAGCATACTATATCAGTAGGCTGGGAAACAGGAAAACAGGTAGACAGCGAATATGCACTGTCTACCTGTTTTCCTGTCTACCTGTTTTATCCGGTTATCGCTAGCTCGTGATCGACACGCCCAACGTATAACCTACCGAACCACTTGGCACCACCACGCAGATCGTATAATCTTGCGTACCGGGGAGGCGACCAGTCCAGGTGCGCGATTCATTCACAACACGTTTGAGCGGAATGCCATCAGCACTCGTGATGCTAAAGTTGGCGCGATTGCCCGGCGAAGTTAGCTGTACCTGCAGCAATTGCTGGTTGGCTGCGCCCAACACATAGCAAATCCGTTGCGGGAAGATGACATTGCCCATGAGGGTGGCTGACGTGCCGCCCGCCGGAAATTTCACGCGCTGTACGGGTGGATCGACCACCGCCAAAGGTTGAATTGTGATGGTCAGCGTATAGTGGACGGTACCAGCGGGGGTGGCGACACAGACCAGGTAATCACCAGTAACGGGCAGATTGGCTTGCCAGGTGCGGGCTTCGCTTTCGAGCCGCTTGATCGGTACACCACCATTGACGGCCGGATCGACCGCTCTCAGCAAGAAATTGGCCTTGTTGCCCGGCGATGTGATCGCAATTTTCGCCAACTGACCCGCCTGGGCGCCCACAATATAGCAGACTTGTTGCGGGAAGGTGACGTTGCCCGTCAACGTGGCCGAGGTGCCGCCCGCCGGGAACGTCACGCGCACGGGCGTGGGGTTCGGCGTTGTGCCCAACGGCGGAATTGTGATCACCAAGTTATAGGCGACGGTGCCCGCCGGGGTGGCAACGCAAATCAGATAATCACCATTCACTGGCAATGGGATGGTGGCGGTGCGGGCTTCACTTTCCAGCCGCTTGAGAGGAACGCCGCTGTTCACGCTGGCGTCCACGGCCTGGACAAGAAAATTCGCCTTGTCACCCGGCGAACTGATCACGACGGTCAACGATTGGCCAGCCTGGGCGCCGAGCACATAACAGGGGCGCTGCGCGAAGGTGACGCTGCCGGTCAAAGTAACCGAGGTCGCACCGGCGGGGAACTGGACGCGAGTTGCGTTTGACGGCGCTGGCGCAGGCACACGCAACTGTTGGCCCACATAAATGTGGTTGGCGTTGCCAATGCCATTCAGTTGCATCAAATAGGCGACTGTGGTATTGAAGCGGCGGGCAATCGCCGATAACGTGTCACCGCGCTGCACGACATAGAGGCTCGTGCCCGCCTGGGTGACTGGCATCGCTAACGTGGCCGCTCGGGCGATGGGTGGGTTGAGTGCGCTGTTTGTCAACCATAGCGAACAGAGCAACGTGAACACCAGGGTGAAATGAAGCAAAGTTTGTTTTTTCATACCGGTTCCTTGTGAATTCAATGGGTCAGGCAGCAAGTTCATCTTGCCTTCAACCTGGCTCTTCCATTGTAGACGTATTTCATAGGCCATTTGTTTTGGTCAATGTTGGCGAATTACAGGGTTTACGCCACGTTCGTTCTCACTAAATCATTTCCCGCAAATTGTAATCCCTAAAGCACCGGCTTACCATTTCGGCCCTGGCTCGAATCGTTTTTGCGCAGTTGACAAGTCAAGCGCCACTCGTATAATGAGAGCGGTGCAAGGATAGCATCACCTTGCCGCAACTTCCCAAACGATAAAACGCTTGATTGCCCAGACCGGACAATCAATTGACGTGCTCCCTATTCACATCGTTTATCATCTGGGCGGTTGGTGCATTTTAGTGCTGCCCACATCATCTCGTCAAAGTTCAAACCCAGAAGCACCCAACAGGAGGGAATTACCATGCAAGACCAAAGGAAGTGGAATCGTCGAGCGTTTCTTCGTTTAAGTGGTGGGGCGGCCAGCATTGTCCTGCTCGCGGCCTGTCAACCAATTGTCGCGCCGGCGGGAACGGCGTCGAATACGGCTGGCAGCGCCACCGTCACGGCCGCGGGCAAGGGCGAAGCGCGCTTCGCCTATGTCGGCACCTACACCCGTGGCGCACCGGGCGGCTGGTCGGACAAGGCCGAGAAGACCCACCCAACCGGCGTCGCTGTCTTTGCCGTCACGCCCGGCACTGGTGCGTTCACCCTGATTGAGACCGTGCCCAGCGACAACCCCTCTTACTTGACCCTTCACCCCAGCCAACGCTATCTGTACGTCAGCAATGAGATCGGTGACTACGAGGGCAAAAAGGATGCCGGTTCCATCGAAGCCTATGCGATTGATGAGACTACGGGCAAGCTAACCCTGCTCAACCGCCAAGCAGTGGGTTCGATCCCGGCGCACATGTCCGTGGACCCCACCGGCAAATATCTGGTGGCGGGCATTTACGTGGGCGGCTCTTTCCAAGTATTGCCGATCAAAGACGATGGCAGTTTGGAGCCAGTAAGTGACGAAGTCAAAGAGAGCGGAAAAGGTCCAAACGCGAAGCGCCAGGAAGCGCCGCACCCGCACTGCGTGGTGTTTGACCCAGCCGGTCACTATATCGCCACTGCCGATTTGGGCAATGATAAGGCGCAGATCTTCAAGCTGGACAATGGCAAGCTGGTCAAGGTCAGTGAGCAATCCGTGGCGCCCGGCAGCGGACCACGCCATCTTTCCTTCCACCCTAGCGGAAAATTTCTCTACGTCATCTGCGAGTTGACCGCGACGATCACCGCCTTCCCTTACGATGCCGAGAGTGGCAAATTGGGCGACGCGCTCCAAGTGATCAGCACCGTGCCGGACGATTTCCCACCGGACAAAAGCACCGCCGAAATTATGGTCCATCCGTCCGGCAAGTTTCTCTATGGCTCGAACCGTAAATTTGAAGAGCACCCCTTGGCGGATGCCATCGTCGGCTTTGCGATTGACGAAGCAACCGGCAAGCTGACGTTGATTGAACATACGACCGAGAACATCCACTTCCCACGCGGCTTCAACTTTGACCCAACCGGCAAATGGCTGTACGCGCTGAACCAGAAGGGCGACACCATTGTACAGCTCGCCATCGACCAAACCACGGGCAAATTAACCCCGACAGGTCTGATCACCGACACGCCGGTCCCTGTGAGCATTGCGTTCAAGGTGTAGAGCAAGGCTTCTACCTCATCCTCGTTCTTACGGAACGAGGATATAGTGCGTAGTAACGACTTCAGTCCTATATAACGACTGAAGTCGTTACTTTGTGCGTCAAGTGCCAGCCACGTTTGTTCTAAGAGACGGTCTGAAAAGAATTCGTAGGTGCGGTTTGTAACCGCACAATCAGGGGATGACCGAGAACGTGCGGTTACAAACCGCACCTACAAAGTCCCTGATCCACCCTTTTCAGACCGTTTCTAAGGCAATATCCTGGAAAACAAAAGGCAATGGGTGCATCCCAAATTTTTGGCGCAAATGGAATTTGGCCGCTGACCACAGCAAGTGCCCTCAGGCACTGGGGTTCCTGTCGCTGAGGGCACTTGCTGCGGTCAGCAGCGGGATTCATCCCCGCGAAAAAGTCGCCAAAAATCTGAGACGCACCCAAAGGTAATAATGCGCTTGAAAGCATATGCCTTATAGGCTATAATGAATTATGATATGGACGGTTGATCTACACTCGGCTTTTAAGTCAGAATTTCTAGCACTATCTCGATCAGTCAGGATAGAACTGGCGGCCATGATTGAGTTACTCGAAGAATTCGGACCGGAGTTGAAACGCCCCCATGCTGATACACTTAATGGTTCACATCAGCGAATATGGAGGAACTCCGTTTCAAAGCGGACGATGGCGTCTGGCGGGTTGCCTATGCATTTGATTCGGCCAGACAAGCTATTCTACTTGTAGCCGGTGATAAGTCAGGCACAAGTGAGAAACGATTTTGCAGAATGCTGCTCGTCGAATTTCCAGACAGGCCACCCGTAGTCCTGACAGGGTTTGGTGAACTAACCTCATCCGTGTCCTCAGAATCAAGTAATTAGAGCGAAATCCATCATTCGGGAAGGTTCGGCCTACCACACTGCCTACCCGAACAAATCTTCCCAGAAGCTATACTGAGTTCAGAATGAAATCCGGATTTTTCGTCAACCATCTTTCAACCATTTTCCTGGAAGATTAGAAACTCCGGTTCTCAAATTGATTTCAATATAGTACCCATCAAGTATCACATCCTGAAATATCTTTACACAAATGAACGAGAAATGTATATGCGCGTCATAAACGCAAGATGACTCAATCATGACCAGGTGTTCTTCTTAAAATCAATCAATCCACGTTAAATCGCGTTCCACTGCCAACTGAACCAGGGAGTTTTTCTGTGCCAACCACTGTTCAATATCAATTTAAACCTGTACTCTTTACCGCCGTCCGGATCGCTGATGCTTTCTGGTCGCCGCGCATTGAAACCAACCGCGCGGTCACTGTCCCTTATGACTTCCAAAAATCGGAAGAAACCGACCGCATTTCCAATTTTGATAAGGCGTCTGGTCAGCTGCCAGGCGACCATATCGGCATCTTTTTTAACGATTCGGATGTCTACAAAATTATCGAAGGTGCGGCCTACGCGCTCAATCTCCACCCCGACGCCCAGCTTGAAGCATATGTCGATGCATTGAACGAGAAGATCGCTGCTGCCCAGGAGCCGGATGGTTATCTGTACACCGCGCGCACGATTGCCGAGCGCAACGGCACACCCGAAAAATTACGCGCTGACCGCGAGGGACTGACACGCTGGTCCAATCTCAAAGTCAACCACGAGTTCTACAACGTCGGCCACTTGTACGAAGCCGCGGTCGCCTATTACCAAGCCACCGGCAAGCGCACGCTGTTGGATGTCGCACTGAAAAACGCCGATCTGATCGACAGTCTCTACGGCCCCGACAAACTACGATACCCGCCCGGCCATCAGGAGATCGAGATCGGCCTGGTCAAGCTTTATAACGTCACCAGCGATGAGCGCTATCTGAAGTTGGCCAAGGCGATGCTCGATGAACGGGGGCGCGCCGATGGGCATGAACTTTATGGCCCTTACGCGCAGGATCACTTGCCTGTGACCGAGCAAAGTGAAGCGGTCGGCCACGCTGTGCGCGCCGTCTATATGTATGCGGGCATGGCGGATGTGGCCACCCTGACCGGCGACCAGGCTTACATTGATGCGATTGACCGCATCTGGGAGAATGTCATTGCTAAGAAATTCTACATCACCGGCGGGATTGGGGCGCGCCATGAGGGCGAAGCGTTTGGCGAAAATTATGAGTTGCCGAATGCGACGGCCTACAACGAAACTTGCGCCGCAATTGCCAATGTCTATTGGAATCAGCGCCTCTTCCAGCTACACGGCGACGCTAAATACATTGACGTGTTGGAGCGCTCGCTCTATAACGGCTTTTTGCCCGGTGTCGCCTTCAGCGGTGACCGCTTTTTCTACGTGAATCCGCTCGAATTCGACGGTGTCTTTCGCTTTAATCGCGACGATTCGTTGGTGCGGATGCCGTGGTTTGGCTGTTCTTGCTGCCCCACCAACGTGGTGCGCGTCTTCCCTGCCTTGGGCGGCTATGTCTATGCGCAAACAGCGGAGCGGCTCTACGTCAATCTGTTTATGGGCAGCCAGGCCACGTTGACGGTGGCCGGTACGCCGGTGCAGGTGAGCCAGACAACCGACTACCCTTGGCAGGGGACGGTCAAACTGACGCTCGAACCGCAACAGCCGACAAGTTTCACCCTTTGTGTGCGCATCCCCGGTTGGGCGCAAGGGCAACCCGTGCCTAGTGACCTTTATCATTATGTCGATGCGAGCAGTGCACCGGCGGAACTCAAACTGAATGGCGCGTTGGTGACGTTTGCGCTGGACAAAGGCTATGCGCAGATCCAGCGCACCTGGCAACCGGGCGACGTGGTCGAACTGACGCTGTCCATGCCGATCCGCCGCGTGCTCAGCCATCCTAACGTCCAGGACAACGTGGGCAAGGTGGCGTTGGAACGTGGTCCACTGGTCTATTGTGCGGAAGGGGTGGATAACGATGGCCATGTATTAGATCGGGTGCTCGCGGATGACGCAACGCTGAACGCCGAGTTCATACCTGGTTTGTTGAACGGTGTGACGGTTTTGCGCGTCGAGCAAGCCACGGGTGATATGCGCTTTATTCCCTACTACGCCTGGTCACACCGTGGCGTGGGCGAGATGACAGTCTGGTTGCAACGGCATGCGCCGGGATAATCGAGCAACGATGGATTGACAAAGCTCACCTTTGTGATAGGATGCAACGGAGCAGGTGGCTGGCTCGCATTGGCAAAGGGTCAACGAACATGCAGGCCATGCCAGGTGCCACTTATGAGACGGACGCGGCAGAAATCACATACAAGGTAAAGAAAATCATCCATGGCTTCCTTGCAAGAACAACTCACAACCACCGTAGCCGACGCCTTTGCCGCCCGCGGTTATGACCGAAAATATGGCGTCGTGCACACGTCCAACCGCCCCGACCTGAGCCAGTTTCAGTGCAACGGGGCGTTGGCCGCGGCCCGCCACCATAATGTCAACCCGCGTCAGATTGCGCAGGCGGTCGTCGATCAACTGACAACGCTTGCTTTATTTCAAAGCGTGACCAGCGCCGGCGCTGGTTTCATCAATTTAACCCTGACTGATGCATACTTGGTCGATCACATCCGCGCTCTGGCTGCGGATGAACGTTACAATTGCGCGCCAACCGACCAGCCGCGCGAGGTGATCGTTGATTACGGTGGCGCTAACATTGCCAAACCAATGCATGTCGGCCACATGCGCCCCGCGATCATCGGCGAAAGTCTGAAACGGCTGACGCGTTTTTTGGGCCACAATGTGTTGGGCGACGTGCATCTGGGCGATTGGGGCTTACCGATGGGCATGGTGATCAGTGAGCTGGCCCTGCGCCATCCAGATTGGCCCTACTTTGACCCGCAGCATCACGGCGCTTATCCGGCTGAATGCCCCGTTACAATCGCCGATCTAGAAGAACTCTATCCAGCGGCCAGCCAGCGCACGCGCGAAGATCCAACCGCGCTGGAGGCGGCGCGCCAGGCAACCTTTGCCTTGCAGAATGGTCACCCCGGTTATTTTGCGCTCTGGCGGCATTTTATGGATGTGTCGGTGGCCGAACTCAAACGCGACTATGCCGACCTGAATGTTGAATTCGATTTGTGGCTGGGCGAAAGTGACACACGCGACCGCATCATGCCGCTGATCGAACGGTTACAAAACGAAGGTTATGCCCATGAAAGCCAGGGCGCGCTGATCGTTGATGTCGCCCAGCCCGAAGATACCAAAGCGATGCCGCCGCTGCTCCTGATCAAGACCGATGGCGCCGTGCTTTATGGCACCACCGATCTGGCGACAATTGAACAGCGGGTTCAAGATCTCGGCGCCGAATTAATTCTCTATGTCGTGGATAAGCGCCAGAGCAACTACTTTCAACAAGTCTTTCGGGCCGCCTACAAAACCGGCGTGGCGCCCGCAACAGTGGGCTTGGAGCACATTGCGTTTGGCACGATCAATGGCAAAGATGGCAAGCCATTTAAGACGCGCGCTGGCGGCGTGTTGAAATTGCGCAGCCTGATCGAGATGGCGGTTGAGAAGGCGCAGGAGCGGCTCGCTGAGGTCGAAGGGGCCAAAAACTATGCTGCCGCCGAAAAAGCCGAAATTGCGCACCTGGTCGGGGTGGCAACGCTGAAATATGCCGATTTAATGAACCATCGCGCCATCGACTATGTCTTTGATTTGGATCGCTGCTCCGCCTTTGAAGGGCGCACCGGGCCGTATCTGCTCTACACAGCCGCCCGCAGCAAATCAATTTTGCGCAAAGCGACCGAGCTAGGCTATACCTTTGGCCCGATCAACGCGCCGACCGATGAAGGCGAGCGCGCGTTGTTGCTCAAACTAGCTGAACTGCCCGATGTGCTCGATTTGGCCTTTGCCGAACGTGCGCCCAATCATTTGTGCGAATACGCCTACACCCTGGCGACGGCCTTCAATCGTTTCTACCATGACCATCATATTTTGAGTGAGCAAAACAACACGCAGCAAGCGTCCTGGCTCGCCCTGACTCAGACGACACTCGCTGTCCTCGAATTGGTGTTAAATTTACTCGGTATCCAAACCCCCGAGCGCATGTAAAGGAATTGATCCGATGAGAAAACGTGTTCGCTTACGCGGTCAATCGCTCCTGATTGGCTTCATGCTCCTCATTTCACTCGGCAACATCGCCGCCAGCCCCGCCCAAACCGCACCGCCCATCACTTACGAACGGTATGATGTCGCCATCAATTTGCAACCGAACGGTGATTTTATTGTGCGCGAGATCCAGCAGATTCGCTTTGATGGGCGTTTTCATACCGCCAATGCGCAAATTCCGGTCGCACTGACCACGGGGATTCAGGCTATAAAGCTGTATGAAGGCGATCAAGCCTATCAGTTAGACGGCAATGGCCCTGGTTCGTTTACGGTCAACAACGCTTCGGATTTTGTGATTATCAACTGGGAATATGCGTATACGAAACCGGGTGACGTGCGCACGTTTACACTGGAATACCGCGTCAAAGGTGGTTTATGGGTCTACCCCCAAAGTGACATTCTCGAGTGGCGAGCGGTGCCAGCCGAACGTAACGGCATTGTGGTGGAACATAGCGCCGTGACCGTCACTCTGCCTGCGGCCGTTACCAATGATCAATTGCTACATACCGCCTATGGTCCCGCCTTTACGGACAGTGTGACGGCGACGCAAAATGTTACCACCACACAGTCACAAGTGGTCTTTGCCGCCAGCGAACCAATCCCCGATGGCGTTAATTTCCAAGTGCAGGTCGGCTTTCCGCCCACGCTAGTGACGGCCGAGAAACAAAACTGGCAAGCGCACGAAGATTCAGCCCAGCTGGCCTATCGCTTTCTGCGGTTGGACACCGACTTGACGATCAACGCCGATGGCACGCTATCGGTGGACGAAGCGCAGCAAATTGTCGTGGATGCGGGCGCGCTTAGTCAGGGCTACCGTACATTTTCAACGCGCTTTTTAGACGCACTTGACCAGGTGAGCTTGCGCGAAGGCAAGCAAGCCTTCACCGAAGCCAGCACAAATTGCACCTACTGTCTGCAAATGACTAGGGCGCTGCGCAGCAGGGATTGGGTAGCCTATCACGCACGCCAGCGCGCCACCGTGATCGATGATCAACGGGCTGGTAAGATTACGCTCAATTGGCAATGGCCGGCGTTGGTACGCGGTGAGAAAACAACCCTACATTTGCATTACCGGGTATTGGGCGCGCTCCAACAATGGCCGGATAGACAAGAATTCAACTGGACCGCTATCTTTGGTGAGCGCCAGGCGCGGGTAGAAGCGGCCACAGTCCGGCTCCACTTACCGCCGGGGCTCAAGTTAGCCGACGTAACGATCACCGGTGGCAATCCCCAGGTACAAAACGATCATTCGATTCTGCTCAGTGCGCTGGGCGCCATTCCCGAATCGCGCACCTGGGCCATCAAAGTTACGTTGCCCGTCAATGCGACAACGGCAGCCAAAGCCAAGTGGCAGCAAGATTTGGAACGTGCGGCCGCAGTGGCGCGCCAAGATGAAATCACACGCGCCCAGTTTACGCTAGGTTTTGGCGGCGGCGCAGCGCTCCTGCTCTTGGTTGGCTTGGCCGGTATCTATGCGCTGTGGTATAGCCGAGGGCGGGACAAACCCAGCCCCGCCGTGGCCGCTTATTTGAGCGAACCACCGTCTGATCTGCCGCCGGCGATTGTCGCCTATTTGATCGACGAGCGCCCCACGCCCAAGGGCGCGCTCGCCTCGCTGTTCCATATGGCGACGCTGGGCGTGGTTTGGGTGCGGCTTTACGGCGATATGAAGCTCAAACGCGAACGGGAAGCCGAATTGACCACTGGGGAAATGCTTACCACGCCAAACGGCGAATCAGTGCAAATTCCGCGCCATTTGGCCGTGCTTTTCAACGCTTTGCGGCCAGCCTTGCCCCGCTTAGAGGAAACGCCACTCTACCAGATCGAGTCACGCTTTCAGATGGCCTTGCCGCGCGTCTATGCCGAAATGGGCGTGGAAGCTTCGCGCTTTTTTGACGAATTGCCCGATGAAGCGCGCCATCACTGGTTGGTGCTTGGGCAGTGGATGGTGATCCTGGGGGTGGGCGCAGCGGCTGTACTCACGGTCTGGTTGCGTTGGTCTATTGGCTGGGTTGCCGTTGCGCCAGCCGTGATCCTGGCATTGCTCGGTTTTGTGCTAATGGTTGTCAGCTATCGAATGCCACGCCGGACCAACGTGGGCGTTGAAGAGGCGCAAAAATGGTTGGCCTTCCGCAATTATCTGCGCAACCTCAAACAATACGGCAATGTAGAAGAAGCTCAAATTATTCTCGACCGCTACTTTGCGTATGCCGTTGCCCTAAACGTGGAAAACGTTGTGTTGGCACAGGCCGAGGCGTTGGGCGGGCAAGTGCCAATTTGGTCGTATACGCCGCAGTGGATACCGCCAAGCCCAACCCAAGCACCGCAGCATACGTCCACCCGGCCCAATGAATCAGCAAGTTCTGGGCCAGTATCCCAGTCGCCGGAGCCAACGATCCCAGCGCCCACCACGCTGGATAATCCGCCACAACTAGCGTCGCGCCCCAGCTTGTCCGAACGGCCCTCCTTAAGCGGCTTGTCACGCCAGTTAGGCGACGCTTTGACTGCGACCAGCGATAGTTTAGGCAATCTGTTGAGTACGGCGGCGGGTGAACTGGGCGACCAGACGCCGTTTGACACTCTGCGCAGCGGGGCCAGCGCCGTCGTCCAGACTGGCGGCGACGTGGCCTCTTCTACTCTGGACATTATCGGTGACATTTTAGAATCGGCTTCCTCCGGTGATGGCGGTGGCGGTTACAGCGCTGGCTCCAATTCATCTAGCAGTTGGAGTTCAAGCAGCAGCCGTTCATCTTCCAGTTCTAGTTCATCCAGCAGTTCCAGTGCTGCGCGCGACAGCAGTTCACGGCGCAGCGGCGGCGGTGGCAGTCGGGGATTTGGTTGAGGATGTGGGCCAGTTATGGTAAGATTCAGACAGACGAAATTGATCAGGAGGCGCGATGCCAACACCACCAGAACCCCCATTGTCCGATGAAGATAATAGATGGGCAAAGGCGTTGCTTACCGAGAATGCTTGGTGATACTTGACCAGTCAGCGATGATTTTTCGCAGGAGCAGACCGATGATGACAAAAACAGTACAGGCGCACCGATCAAAACAAGTCAAGCATAGCAATCCAAACGGATCTGGTCAGTCTGCCCCTGATCATGATCCCTTTCGCTATGGCTGGCGAACGGTGGCCGAAACCTTACCGGATGGCAAAATTGGTTGCCGCGACATCCCTTTAACCCAAGCCGACTTCCTCAACCCGCAGCTTGGCGACCACATGGTTCAGTCTGATCATCACTTTATGCTTATTGCTTCCCTTTATCAGCGCTTTCACAAACGTTACCTAAACCAGCCAACCGTTGGCATATTTAGTGACCTTAAAATGTTATGGGGCATTCCAGGTTTGGCCGAACCAGCACCGGATCTCGCTATCATTCCCCACCTGCAAAGCAAGCCGGCCTATCACAGCAGTTTCGATGTGGTGAAAGAACAAACGCGGCCTTGCTTGCTCGTAGAGGTGGTCTCGCCGCACTATCCCGGCGATGACACGATCAAAGTTCAACTTTACCAGCGGGTCGGCATCACCGAATATATCATCATCAATCCGCACTTTAATGATGAATCTACGCCGCTTGAACTGCTGGGCTATCGATTGGTTGATGGGGTTTATCAGGAAATTGAACCGGACAGGCAGGGTCGGTTGTTGAGCGAAACGACTGGCGTTTGGTTTGGAGTAGATGAAAGCCGCCGCTCTATAGTTCTGGAAGATGCCAGTACTGGCGAACGTTTATTGACCGATGAAGAAGAGTATGAAGCACGCCTCGAAGCCGAAGCACGCATTCAGACTGCCGAAGTGGAAATCGCCCGCTTAAAAACATTATTGGCCGCAAAAAATAACCGTGGTGAGTGAGAGACGGTCTGAAAAGAATTCGTAGGTGCGGTTACAAACCGCACAATCAGGGGATGACCGAGAACGTGCGGTTACAAACCGCACCTACAAAGTCCTTGATCCACCCTTTTCAGACCGTTTCTGAGGTAAAACGATGCGCATCGCCTTTGGTGGCATTTCGATTGAAGCGACAAATTTTTCGCCGGTGCCTTCCACCCTCAACGATTTCATTGTGTACCGGGGCGAGGAACTATTGGCCTCAGACCGCTATCCATTTTTGGAAGAAATGAAGGCCGAATTTGTGCCCACGCTCTTCGCCAGTGCGCTACCGGGTGGGGTGGTGGATGCCCATACTTACCAAACCCTGAAACGTGATCTGCTGGCACGCTTGACCGCAATTGGACCAGTGGATGGCTTTTACCTGGACCTCCATGGTGCGATGAAAGTGGATGGCATGGACGATGCCGAGGCCGATTTGGCGGCGGACATCCGCGCGATTGTAGGCCCACACGCGCGCATTGCCGCCAGTATGGACTTACACGGCAATATCTCGCAGACTTATGTAGCCAGCATCAACTTGTTGACGGCCTATCGCACCGCGCCGCATCGGGATACCTTGGAGACGCGGCAGAAGGCTTGTCGAATGTTGGTGGATGCGATTGCAAAAAATGTGAAGACTGAAATTGCCTGTGTCCCAATTCCGGTGCTTCTGTCCGGTGAAGCCACGCGCACCGATGTTGAGCCGGGCAAACGTTTATGGATATCTTTGGCGGAAATCGACAAAATTCCTGGCGTGCTGGATGCCTCGCTCTTTGTCGGTTTTGCCTGGGTCGATGAGCCACGCGCTCACGCCGCCGCGGTGATCACGGGCACAGACGCAACGGTGATTCAGCGCGAAGCCCGTCAATTAGCCCAAGCCTACTGGGCCGCCCGCACAGCCTTCGCGTTTGCTACACCGGTGGGTTCGATTGACGAGTGCATTCAATGGGCGCTGGCGGCTCAGGAGCCTTGTGTCTTTATCAGTGACAGTGGCGACAATACAACTGCGGGCGCGGCGGGTGATATTCCCTTATGTCTGGCAAGCTTGGTGGTGCATAACCCACCCAGCGCCGTGGTGGCCGGCATGACGGATGCGCAAGCAGTGGCGGCTTGTACACAGGCGGGTATCGGGGCAACGTTAGCGCTTAGCCTGGGTGGCAAGCTTGATAGCGCGCATGGTGAGCCATTACCCGTACACGGCAAGGTGCTAACCTTGTTCGATGGCGATCGCGAGAAAGGCCGTCAAGCCGTGTTCCAAGTGGGGCAGGTGAAGGTGATCATCACCGAACGGCGGTCGGCCTTTACTCAGGTGAGCGACTTTACGCAAGTGGGCGTTGATCCGCTGGCGCACAAGATCGTCGTCGTCAAACTCGGCTATCTGTTTCCCGATCTGCTGCGCATTGCCCCCTTGGCCTTCATGGCGCTGACCCCCGGCGCGGCCGCTCAAGACTTGGCCCGCTTGCCCTATCGCCACATTCAACGGCCCATGTATCCTATAGACAGCGAGATGGATTGGTCGGCTGCGTGACGAGTAGGGGACAGGCATGCCTGACCTCTACAGATGGATACAAAACTAACGAAAGCGCGGCATCACCTGTTCTGCAAACAGCCGCAACCCATCCTCAGCCGGCGCGTCCATAAACCACAAGAGGAAATGCGTGATGCCCAGGTCAAGGTAGATGCGCACTTGTTGGGCCACTTCATTCGGCGTGCCAATCAGCCAGAAATCGGAAAATGCGGCTGGCACGGTGTCGGTTTCGGCGTTCAAATAAGCCTGCAACGCTGCGTTCGGCTCGTCGACGGGCGCCAGAGCGATCATATCGCGCAACTTTTGGCGCAACGTGGTGCGATCGGGCGCGATCAGAATCTGTGTTTCCAAGCTCTTTTCGATTTCATCGGCGGAACGATTCACGGCCTGACAGGCGGCCGACAAGGCATCCAAACGAACCTGCAACTCCTTAAGACCGACCGGCACGGTGTTCCAGCCCTGACCGTAGCGGGCGCAAGCCGCTAAAATTGGCGCATGGGCTTCGCCAAACCAAACCGGCGGATGCGGCTGTTGGACCGGCGGCGGATTGCAAACAGCGTCTTTGACGTGAAAATGCGACCCCGTATGGCTCATTGGCGTGCGCGCCTGCCACAAGGCCAACGTTAATTCTAGCCCTTCCACGACCTGCGCCGTTCGCTCTTCGATCGTGTCGGGATAGGCCAGACCATAAGCCAAATGTTCGGCGCGACCATAACCGCCGTCGATAAAATAGATAAAGCGACCACCCGAAATCTGATCCAACGTCGCCGTCATTTTGGCGGCTAGGGCAGGGTTGCGGAAGAAATGGCCTTGGTGGATCATGCCGAGTTTCGCCTGGCGCGTCGAACCAGCCAGCGCCGCCAACGTTGTCCAGCCTTCCATAATGGCATTGTCGCGGCCCAACATCAAATGATCGGCCACCCAGAGCGAATGATAGCCTAGTTCGTCGGCAGTTTGCCCCAACTTGAGTGTCTTTACGGGATCAAGTTCAGCATAGTTGGGCGTGCGAAAAAAACGGCCACCAGGGTAGGCAAAAATCGGCAGACAAAAACCAAATTGAATCGGATGCATAAATTTCTCTCAACCTTCTAGCAAAACGATGGATAGTTGTTTGGGTTGTATAGGATCTGCCAATCCTACTCCGATCCTGGCGTTATGGCAAAAATCATAGCACAATTGAATTTGGCCTCTGACAGTAGGAAGTCGCCGCCGCGACTAGGGATCTCAGCCGCGGGATTCATCCCCGCGAGAAAATCGCCCAAATCCAAAACGCACCCGACAAATTTAGCGTGGTTGCGTCGTCAAAACAAGTATGTTAAACTGACGTCTAGGCGTAAAAAACCGTTGCTTAATCCACTGAATTCGAGCAATGTTTATCTATTTTTACCTCATTGTTAGAGACTGTTTAAAAAGGGCAGCAGTGATTAAAATCACGCCCTACACTGTGACAAACCCCACCTACGTGGGTTGAAAAGACAACCCACGTAGGTGGGGTTTGTCACAGTTGCTGCGAATTTATTCGCCGGTCCTATTCTTTTTAAACAGTTTCTTACGTAAGGAACGAGTACTAAACAATATTTGGCCTGAGGGCGCAAAGACTGGATCAGCGAGTCTCGCTTTGCTCATGGGCCAGTGATAAACGCGTAGTACGCACGCCTATCGGCAAGAAAAACACGTCCTGCTGCATACCGTAAATGAGTAAGCGCGAATAACGACTTAGCCCAGCGGGACAACAAATCGACAGAGATATAGCAATAGACATGATTCGGCATCAGCAGTTACCCCTGGTAGACAAGGAGACGCCCATCCGTAGATGGGACGGAAACAGGTAGCCATCACCTGTCTACCTGTTTCCCTATCTTTGTTAATCCAGATCATGTCTAATATCTCACTGGTCTATCTGCCTGTCTGTTTGCCGATTGAGCGGACCAGTTGCGGCGTAAGCAAGGCGAATCCTGCACATAACCGAGCGAAGGCTTTCATTAGAAGGGACTCAATGGACGGCGCGCTTAGCCATCAACAAATTATTGATCGATATTTGCCGCTGCTCGACGCGGAAACCGTGGAATTTCTGGATCAGGCCGTCGAAAAGATCGTGGCCGCCAAACGCAAAGGCGCGAAGGTAATCGTGGCAACCGGCAGCGGGCCTAATCTCCACGAGGGCGTGACCACTCTGATCGCCGAATTGATGGCCAAAGGCGTCATCGACGGCATTATCACCAGTTCGGCGGTGATCGCGCACGAAATGGGTGGCACGTTGGATAAAGTGAAGCGGATGGACGGTCGCCAGTTGGGCTTTCGCGCCGATGTTCTGCCCAAAGGCTTCACCTTTGAATTGACCGAAATGCCAGACGCCGCGCTTGCGGAATTGCGCCGTGAGCTGGAGCTTGATGATGATTTACTGGCCCGCGGCCGTCAGGTCGATGGCACAGTTATTATCAAAGCGGCCGGGAATATGGCTTACCCGATGGGCTTACGCAGCGAACGCCTGGCTCGCGAAATCATGCGCATCGCGCAGGCGTATGGGCTTTCGTTTGAGACGGTTGCCGGCTGGGGCGCTGATCCCAGGACAATGATCGGTGCCGGCGCCAGTCGAGGGTTGCCCGTGTTGGTCAGTGTGCCACAATTAATTGGCGGCGGCGGCGTGGGATTGGCGATCGCCGACAGTTTATCGATCACCGAACGCTGTATGCGCATCTCGGCAGTGCTGGCCTCGGCAGATGTGATCATCGAATCAGCGGTGGCGCTCACGCAGGAGATCCACGACGGGCCATTCGAGGTCTACACCGGCCACGGGATTTGGGCCAATTGGGATGGTTACCGGACGTATTCGCTGGAAGGCAAGACACTCGTCCGTATTGACCTCGATCCAAATCTCAAGAAAGCCTGGCTGGCGGAGCGCCAAAGTCACACCGTGCAGGAGGCCATCGACCAAGGCCTACCCAAGACGAAGCTGACCGGCATCCCCTTTCGCATGGAAATGTCGGGCTTCGCGCGCCTGGAAGGCAGTTTGCCCGTGATCGGCGATATCGGCGTGATCTGGCCGGTGCTGGCCTGTAAGGTAGCGGCGGCATTGGGGATTACTTTGGATTTTATCAGCCATCCGCAACAGACGCCAGAGGGCAAGGCGATGCGCGAGTGGATTGTCGAACATGTCAAACCGATTCGGCGCGATGAGATGTTGAAGATGAGCAGAAAATTTAGGCAGATTGCGTAAATAACATATTCAGCGAGAATGAGTAAATGAAGATTATCGGCGTCATCCCGGCCCGCTATGGTTCGACTCGTCTGGAAGGCAAGCCGCTCAAGGACATCTGCGGCAAGCCTATGATTCAGCTTGTCTATGAAGCGGCGCAACAAGCCAAGTTGCTGGACCAAGTCTATGTGGCGACCGATGACCAGCGCATTGTCGCTGCGGTTGAGCAGTTCGGTGGCAACGTCCGGCTGACTTCACCTGATCACAAAACGGGGACTGATCGCGTGGCTGAAGTGATGGCCGGGGTAGACGCGGATATTGTCGTCAATTTGCAAGGCGATGAACCTTTATTGAATCCCGCCATGATCGACGAAGTGATTCAGCCGTTTGTGGACGAGCCAGCGCTGCCGATGAGTACGCTGTGCGTGCCGATTCTGGATGAGGAAAGTCTGCATAGTCCGCACGTGGTGAAGGTGGTCTTTGATCAAAAAGGGTACGCGCTTTATTTCTCGCGCGCCTTAATCCCATACCCGAATAAAATGACGAATTTTCAGGCCTATGAGCATCTGGGGCTTTACGCCTATCGCAAAGATTTTTTGATGATTTATGTGGCGC
>JBBREZ010000076.1:0-18396 GCA_038225095.1 Caldilineales bacterium | reverse complement strand
TTATTTATGGAATAATCAAGGGGAGGAAACAGGCATGCCTGCTCCCTCCCCTTGATTATTTATCTTGTCGATTAGGTTATGCGAATTAGAGGCTGACTGTGTCAATTTATGAAGATCAAAATTATTTCAGCCATGTGTGGTGAGCATCCTCAAATGCGCTCTTACAGCCCAAAATGGCGCATTTGAGGATGCTCACTACACAGTGTGATTACCGGTTTATTTGCTTAACTTTCATAAATCGACGAACTTGAAGCACGCCAGCATCTACGTTTTTACACCGATTGTAAGCGGCCTTCAATCATGCCAAACGGTTCGTCGATGGGCATGAAGATCTGGTTGGAATTGTCGATCTGAAAGGGACTAAAATCTACCAACAGGTTGTGTTTATTCGGCATAAAGAGATGAATATCTGCCAGCTCTGGTACCTTCTCCAAGACGGCTTTTCCCATCTCATACAGTGTATTTTGCAGCGAGTTACTTTCGTGGGTGGCGAAAATTTCGATTAAGATCTGGCGCACCTGCACACGCAGCTCGACAAAATTTACTGCATTTTGCTTATAGTGCCACTGCACCAAAAGATTAGTACCCAGAATGCGATCATCTGTCTCTTTTAAGGTTGTATATTCATCACGCAAAAACTGTGCGAAGCCCGACCCGGTCGTCTTGAGGATCAACAGATCACGGATACTTGATTCAATTTTTACTGCTGCGGCCGTACGCGTGATCGTACAGCAATTTTTCTCCGTGTTTGTCCCCGTAAAGGCATAGGGATGCAATTCACCAGCGACCACCATTCGTTGCCAGCTCTTTTCGACAATATCCACATAAACCTCATCGACATTTGATAAGCGTTCCTGAAAATGGCGACTGAGATCAATGGCAAATTGCTCAATTGAATCGAGCGGGTGATCTTTAGCCAGCACATAAACGGTGTTCTTGATCGTATCGGTGGGGAGGACGGTGCGGTTGTCGCCGGTTAGATAGGTGGCGCTAAAATCGCCGGACAAGATCACCTTAACGGTTAACTCTTGCAGGCTGTGCTCTTTGCCATTGCGGGTCACTTTAACCAGGCGAACATCACTTTTTCCATAGCTGTTGTGGCTGAGTTTGATTGTCATGTTGATTCTCTTATTATTGATCATTTCGGGTGAAATAAGTAGGCGGGGACGAGTTTACACTTGTTCGTGGGATAGCAATGGTAAACCTGTAAACAGTGAATTGAAGATCAGCTGCCGCGATAGGTTGTATAGCCGAATGGATTCAAGAGCAACGGCACGTGATAATGTTGATCCGTCTGTTGGATCGCAAAGACAATTGGAATATAGGGGTAAAAACTCTGAACATTGTGTTGTTGGAAGTAAGCGCGCGTGTCAAAGGTCAAGCGGTAGATACCAATCGCCACCGGCGCATTAGCCGGCAATAGGTTACCAATCCGGCCATCTTGATTGGTAATGCCGGTGGCCACTACCTGCCATTCTTGGCCTGCCCCTTCAAACGCCAATTGTACTTTGACGCCGCTGGCCGGCTGGCCGCGGCTGGTATCAAGGACATGCGTTGTGATCAGGCTCATATTGGTCTATCCTCGCGTGTCAGTCAGGCCAGATCGTCGATGAGCTTGCCCAGGCGAATTTGCGTGATTTTGCGCTGTTCTTCAGCCGCAATTTTCAGTTCAGTGGCGGGATCGTTGGGTAGGCGTTGTTCGAGCAGCGTTAACATTTCCTGGGCGCTTTTGCCGGTAGCACAGACAATAAAGATATAGCCAAATTTCTGTTCATACGCGGCATTGCCTCGCGCCAACCCAGCTAAAATGGCTTCAGAAGCTTCGCTCACGCTGGCCTGTTCGCCAGCGGCCCAGGTTTGAGTGCTGGCGAACTTCGTGCGGAGGCTCGCCATGTCGCCAATCTTGGGATGATGGGTGAAAGCTTCGCGCCAATCGTCTGGACCGAGCACCCACCAAAGTTCGTCGGCGGCGTGCCGCAACTGTGCTGTGCTGGCAAATGGACTTTGTTCCAACAGGTGCGTAACCCAGCGTTGCGCCCCACAACAACGCGCCAACCTTGCCCGCGCGGCCTGCGGATCTAGCTGATTTAACGTTTCGATAGCGCTCACTTTGTTCAGATAACTCCTTCTTGGCGGAGGGTCACGCTGCATCCGCTGCAGGCGTAGAGCAGAGCAAATTTCAGACCTGACAGGTGCGCCGCCAAAGCAGATTGGTCAATCAGCCTTTATGGGGGCGGCGCACCTGTCAGGTCTCAGTCATACGTCAACGCAGTTTGCAATTGCCCTGCATTATACCAGCAGTGCGCTTTCCAGAAAAATTGCTTTCGTTAAACTCACTTGTCAACGTACCCGATCACGGTGGCATTCGTGGTATAAAAAAGCCCACCTGAATCCGGTGGGCTTGATTGACGGCGATTTAATTTTTACGAAAAAGGATAACAGTTTGTTCTACGGCGTCAGTGCTGGTGGTGTGACAATTGGCAACGCTTGAACCGCATCTGCGCGCGCCAATATGGCGGCGGTAAAGATCCAGGCGCTGCGTCCATCCGTCAGCCGCACCTCCAACCAAGTGCTATCGGCGGTGCGGCCAATCGCGCTCAACAAATTGCCGCGCGGCAATAACTCAACAATCGGCGCATCCGTGCTGGCGGTTGCGCGGGCATTTACGCTGTAGGTGCCTGGCGTACTGATCAGGCTGCTGCCATCCGCGCTAATTGTTGTCGTCGCAGTTGGCGTTACCGCGGTCTCCACACTCGCCATCATAACCGCGGTGGCAGTAGCCTCCGTTGGCTCGGCGGTATTGGTGGGCGCAAACGATTCTGTGGGGGCTCTTGTGTCCGTCACCGTTGCGGTAGCGGTTACTGTTTTTGTTGGTAAAATGGTTGCCGAATTCGTCAGCGTACTGGTAATGGCCGCGGTGAGCGCGGTCGTGGGTGTGAGCGTTTGTGGCTGCGTAAGCGTATTTGTGAGCGAAATAGCCTCTGTTTTGGTTAGCGCTTGGCCGGCCTTAATCGTTGCCGAAGCAGGTATAGTCTGGCTAGGTGTAGTCTGGCTAGGTGTAGTCGTTGCCCCCAGTTGGACTGCGGCCGAAATAAGCTTATTTTTGACCAAAAAATCCTTTGCGATCGCTTCCGGCGTCTCTTCGTCGCCGCTACCGGCAATGCCATCCACGCCAATGTCCACCCGTGCGTTGAGTTGACTCATGGTCTTGTCATCCAACAACCTGATAAAGCTATTCAGCGCCGTCTTTAGCTCAGGATTGGCATCGAGCACTTGCTTGCGAATCACCGGCGCCGGGTTGTAGAACGGGAAAAAGTGCAACGTATCGGCCAGATTATGGAAACCCCAGGCCACGCCGCGGCCATCGGTGCTAAAGCCTTCGGCGATGTCACACTTTTTGTCGTGCAAGCCTTGATAGGCGCTGTCCAAATCCATCAGCAGGATATTCTGCTGGGTAAAAGTAAACCCATAGCGCTGTTCCAACGCTGGCAAGCCATCATGCTCGCGCGCAAAGAAATCGTTCTCGACACAGATCGTCAAGGGTGCCCCATGTTTGTTCATGTAAGCTGCCAGGTCATCGAGTTTCTGGATGCCTTTGTTCCACCAGTCATCGCGCACCATGATCGCATAGGTGTCGTTAAACGGCCCGCGATCCAGCCAGATCAAGCCTTTGCGGCCATCCAAACTCTTGGCCAACGCATACGCCTTGTCCGCATCCGAGGGCAGGGCATCGACCGGCAAAGCATTGTGCACCGCTAAGCTCGAGCCGGTAAGCTCCACATACACATCAATGTCGCCTTTTTCGATGGCTTGACGCACGATGCGCGAGCCGCCGGTTCCAGTTTTATCCACCACGCCATACCCGGCATTTTTGACGACCAAGGCGAGCATCTTGCCCAAAATCAATTGCTCGGTGTAATCCTTGGATGCCACTGTAATCGTCGCCGGTTTGAGCAGATGTTTGCTTTGCAAAAAGCTCATCGCGACGCCTTCAACTGATTCTTCATCACCGCTGCTGATTTTGCCATCGGGACCGATATCAACCCGCGCATTGAGTTGACTCATAGTCGTGTTGTCCAGGTATTGACCGAGTTGGCTTAGCAAGCCAGCCATTTCAGGGTGGCGATCTAATACTGCTTTGCGAATGACCGGCGCGGGATTGTAGATTGGGAAAAAATTCAATGTGTCATCCAAGTTGTGGAAACCCCACGCATCAATCCGACCATCGGTGCTGAACGCTTCGGACACATCACACTGGCTGGCACGCAACGCATTGTACGTCTCGTTCAAATCCATGAACAACACATTGTCCTGCTGAAAGCTGAAACCATACCGTTGCTGCAAACCGGCTAGCCCATCCTCTTGGCGCCCATAGAACTCACTCTCGATGCAGACCTTAAACGGCGACTTGTTCGCATTCATATAAGTGGCTAGCGCCGCCACCGTCTTGATCCCTTTGTTCCATAAATCATCGCGTACGATTAATGTGTAGGTGTCATTGAACTTGGCTGGGGCTAACCAGATCAACCCCTTGGCGGCGTCCAAGCTCTTGGCTAGCTCATACACCCGGTCCGGGCCATCGGGCAAGGCCGACACCGGCAATCCATTGTGCAAGGTCAATGCCGTGCCCGTGTATTCGGGATAGACATCGACCGCGCCGCTCTCCAAAGCGGCGCGCACCGCAGGCGAACCACCAATCCCCGTCTTGTCTTCCACCTTATAACCGGCATCTTTTAACAATAGCACCAGCATCTTGCCCAGCAACAATTGCTCGGTAAATTCCTTCGAGCTTACCTTAATCGTATCGGTCATCGCGGTCGTCGTTGCGGTTATGACCGCCGACGTTGTGATCGGCGTTGTATTGGTAAGACTAGGGGTGGCTGTAATGGTCACGGTGGTCGTAATCGGCGCAGTCGCCTGCGCCCTCACGTTATCGATAGTTAGATTGGAAAATAAAAGTGACAGTAAAATAACGAAGACAAAATAGCGCTGGTGAAACATTGACATTCTCTCCTTGCAATTTTTCAGGATGCTTCCTGTCCCCAATCAAAGCTGGGGTGCTTACGTGTTACGAAAAAGCTAGCAGCCACTCGGCGCAAAAGCGATCGGGTCGTCCGTCCCCGATACGGACGCAAAGCTTATCGATAAACCATTTAAAAGTCGTACAATCGTAGGCACCCAGTGGGTGCCTACAGCATTTGTGTCATGTTTAAATGATTTCTCTATTAGCTGATAGCGACCCGTTCCTCGTCCATCCCCGCGTTTGTTGCGTAAGCGAGCAGCCGGTCATTGACAGGTTGTCCAAAGTTGGACTAGCTCAGCATGTTTTTCAAGCCAGGCGCTGGCGGTTTGGCCTTCCAGATCCGCATGCTCGAACTTAAAATTCTTAATGAATTTGTAGACACAGGGGCGATCGCGCTCAATCGGTGCTTTAACCGCCGAATTGCCCAGGACAAGAAAGCGCTTTGTCGCAACCTGCTCGTAAACGCCACCCACCAAGATCACATAGCCATAATATTTTTGGAGATAATTTCTATCAGTTGGATCAATATAGCAAAAAGTAAGATCAACACGTGATTGCGCATCTTTTGCCGCCAAAGTGGCAAATAAATCATCGGCTTGCGTAAAGGCAACCATATCAATTTTCAGCTTCAATTTTTGTTCAAAAATGGCTTGGATAATCTCAGTCACCAGTTTACAGTCGTCGCCACGGTCGATATAACCAAGCCGGAAGTCGGCGCGTGGGCCTGGCGGGTTGGTGCTGCTCGGCGTTGCGACGGTTGTCGGTGGCACGGCTGCCGGTGGCGCGGGCGTAGGAGCAACCGGTGTCGGCGGCACGGGTGTCGGTGCTATCGTCGGGGGCACAGGTGTGGGCAGGGCCTCCGTTGGCGGCAACGGTGTCGGGGGCACCGGTGTAGGCGTGAGCGCGATTTCAGTAGGTGCTGACACAGGTGTATCAGTCGCGGCGGAGGGCAAAGTGGCCGCTACTGCGAACACTGGCGTTGCTGGTTCCGGTAATGCGGTCGGTGATACCGGCAGCGGCGTCAATGTGGCCGGTAAAATTGCCATGCCAATTCGTTCACGCAGGGTATAGAGCAAACCGTGATTGTTCGCATTACCCGCCGCGCTGTCGGCTTGCTGGTTTGAGATGATCGTCGTCTGCAAACTAATCGTAATCACCACTAAAATGATGGCAATGAGGACTAGTAATAGATAAGGAAGGTTTTCGCGAATTGTCTTCATAATATTGTCAGTTGGTCAACGATCCATTATTCGTTCTTATGCGATGTTCGTTCTTATCGACAATACAAAATGGTAGGCGCCCAGTGGGTACAGAATATCAGGAATCCAGCCGCTATTGACATTGGCTCCAGGCAAGTGTACGCCCACTGTTTTGCGCAAGCCACTGGCTGGCATCTGTTTCTGCTGGAAACTGCAAATCGCCAAAGTCAAGATTCTTGAGAAAATTATACACACAGGGCCGCTGCGTTTTGAGTTGCACAATCAAGGTTGAATTGCCCACGGCGAAAAGTCGCTTGTGATCGCGTTCAGCGTAATTGCCGGCCACAAACAGGAGTGTACTATCATACTGCTGCAAGTAAGCGCGATCGTCGGGGTCGATGTAACAGAGCGTCAAGTCAATTTTTTGATTGGCGTCATGCGCGGCGAGCGCCAGAAATAGGTTATTCACGCTGTTGAAATGCACGCGAGTGATGCGTAGCTTCATTTGGCGTTCTAAGAAAAGTTGAACAATATCCGTGACGAACTTGCAATCGACGGAACGATCCGTTTCGCCAAGGCGAATATCGGCGGGTGGCGCAGCCGTGTTGGTTGCTGTCGAACTAGCGACAGGCGTTACAGGTGCGGGCACAGTAGCGGGCGCAATAGCGGGCACAGTTGCGGTGGCAGGCTCGGTTGCGGTAGCCAGCGCAACGGTCAAGGTTGAGGCAATTGCCGGCGCCACCAGGGCTTTTTCTGGTGTAGACTGTGCGAGCGTTGGCGGTACGGGCGTTGGCGTGGCCACCGCTGGCGGTGTGAGTGTTGGCGGCGGCGCGAATGTGGGCGTGGCTGACGGCGCAACGGTCGCCAACGCCAATTGGATAGCCGTTGGTGAGTTCACCTGGGCTGGCAAACTTGTCTGGTCCGTGCGATCAGCGCCGACGGTCGTGGCCGTGGGGCTGGTGATAATGAGCAGTTGCAAACCAACCATGACGCCCAATAACACAATCACAACCAGGCTTAGCAAGACAAAGATCAGCCGGCCTTTCGTCAATTTCATAGAATCATTGCTCATTCGCTCTCTATGGTGCAACGGGCCCGGGCCTGTGACAATTGGACGGGGACCAAGTTTGGCCAATACCGAACTGTTCCGCAGCCGCCCTCGGCATGCTCAGTTTACACGCTTGGGCCGCGGGGTATTGGGCCCGTTATCCGGCAGCTTGGGTTGGGCGATATAATTCGTTGGGATATCGCCCGTCAGCGTGTTGAGAAAAGTCACAATATCGGTCACCTGGGCATCCGTCACCGGCTTACCCAGTTGATAGCGCGCCATGATGCGCACCATTTCATCAAGTGTATTAATCTTGCCATCGTGCATATAAGGGGCCGTTTTTGCGACATTGCGCAAACTGGGCACCTTGAACACATATTTATCTTCTGCCTGCCCCGTTATGTTAAAACGGCCTAAATCATCGGTCGGAAAAGCTTCGCGCTCACCCAGTTTTTTGTACACCAATCCACCCACCGTCACGCCCATGTGGCAAGTGGTACAACCCAGGGTGATAAAGGTGGCCAGACCGCGCTGCTCGTCCGCATTCAATTGCGCCCGATCGCCGGCCAAAAACTGGTCAAAACGGGCCGGTAGACTGAGGCGACGTTCAAATGCGCCAATCGCAAGCGCCATATTTTGATACGTCACCGGATCCGATTTGCCCGGAAAGGCAGTGGCAAATAGTGAGGCATAGCCGGGGATAGAATGCAGCACCACCTCGACGTTTGCCGAAGTTTCCATGCCCATTTCGCCCATCGTCAGGATCGGCACCTTGGCTTGTTCTTCCACCGTCGGGCTGCGCCCATCCCAAAATTGGGCAATCTGAAAGGCCGCGTTATAGACGGTGGGCGAATTACGCTTAACCGGTTTGCCATCATGACCAACGGAAACGGGCAACCCATCCGTACCATACTGATCGAGCAAATGACAGGTGTTGCAACTCATATCTTGCGTGGCCGACAATCGTGGCTCGTAAAACAGCATGCGGCCCAAATTGACCATTTCATTCGTCAGCGGATAAGCGCGGGGCGTGGCCTCGGCTGGCAATGGCGCAAAAACGCTGAGCACAGTTGGCGACAGTGCAACCAATGCCAACGGTTGGGCGGCAGCAGATTGGGTTTGCGTAATGGCGACCGCGGCAATGGTGGGCGACGCTAACGTTAGCGCCGCGGCTTGGGCAGCCCGATCAACGATTTTAACATTTTTTTGCTTGAACGATGCGGCCAAATAGCTAACGTTATACAGTAGGATCAACCCGACAACGAGCTCGATCATCAAGATTGGATAAAATAGAGGGGGACGCTTCATGCGATTCCTGTTTACCATGCCACGATGGACGAAGGCTTAATGCTCACACAAAATCCCCACACACCCTGCCAATTTATCCCTGATCCACCTTCGAGCAGCCAGCCAGGCTAACGGAGCATTTGGCGTCCGTTATGCTTTTCACCGCTGCGTTGGCTATTTAACAATCAAACGGCCTTGCATTGTTGGATAATGGCCCGATACGGTGCAAATAACCGTGTATTCGCCTGGTTCTGGCGCTGTAAACGTTGCCGTAGTTTGGCTGTTGCGATAGACCATCCCAACGCCATACAATAAAAGATTGCCGGCTTGCCCTTCTTGATAAGGGGCTGGGATCTTTGCCCCTTTTTTGACAATCGCCCAGTTGTGCTTCAAGTTGCCTTTATTTTCGATGGCCAGGATCACGTCTGAGTTAGCCGGTACGGTCCAAACCGGCGGGTTGGTGAGATTGGTATCAGCATCGCCATAATACGAATCGTGGATCACCACATTGACAACCGCCGCATTGAAGGTGGGTACGGGCAACCCAGTGGCTAAAGGCGTATGCGCTGCGGGCGCTTTCGTGGCCGTCGTTGGTGCGGCAGAATAAACCCGGCTGACCACAACCCAGATCATAAAGCCAGCAGCAATAGCAACTACAAGCAAAGATAATGGCTTGACAATGTTTGGCCGTCCTTGCACTACACACCTTCTCCGATTAAGATTTAATCAGTCATGTTACGCAGCCCACCAGTGGTAGGGCCACGATAGTTTATGGCTGTACGGACGAGCGTTGGCGTAACATCAGTTAATAAGGCGAATCAGAATGGATTACAACCACGGAGTAGCCAGCACGTTACAAAGGCACTTTGTAAGTGCGTAGGTTGACGACCAATGATTAATGCACGTTACATCGTTGACAGTAAAGTCTTAACGCCAGCGGTAAGACAAAAATAACCGGCTATTTTACATGGGCCCATACGCAATAGACAGGCTATCTGCACTTACAAAGCGGTTAAGGGCAATCCATACCAAACTCAGCTCTTTCTCCGCGTCTGGGTCAAATGGTTAGCTCGCTGATCAAAAATTGTGCTCTACAATTTATAACGTCCTTACAATTATAGCCTAATAAGTTATCAACATTATCTTGCAGTTTGCTTACATTAGATATTTCGTTATATCACAAAAGATCATGCTGCTTTTGCTACCTTTCCGAAATTTTAATTATTGTAAGCAAATTGCAATGGCAATTTATCCTTTATCGTTTATACTAGCCATAAGTGAAATTGCCTTTACACCCCTAATTATACGCCGCTAGCTAAGCCTTATCTATAATCCAGGCCACGGTCTTGGTGGATGCTAATTTCTATATTCATAAATTGAGCACGCTGATACCCCCTACGAGTCTTGCCAGTGGCTGGATTTTCCAGGCTTACCATTTAGCTGTTTAAAGAAAAATATCAATGGCTTATCTCGCTCGACCTAAATTTTTTATAATCGCCATGGCGATCATCTGGCTGCTTGCCCTATTCGCCTGGTCATTAGACCACTACGTTTTGCAGCCTTTCGATCTCAACCGCTCAACCGAAACGTCAGGAACTGGCTCCGCGGCGGCAAAAATCCTGAGCCGGGGTAAGCTGCGGGTTGGCGTTCGCAAAGATGAAAAACCTTTCGGCTTTATGGATAGCAATGGACAAGCGACTGGGTTTGACATTGATCTGGCGCGCGAGTTGGCGCGCCGCTGGCTCGGCAACGCAGATGCGCTCGAATTAGTCAAGGTGTCACCCTCGGATCGCGTCCCCCGTCTGGCGGCTGGCGATGTCGATCTGCTGATCGCAGCAATGCCCAATCAGCGTGAACGGGATGCGCTGATCGATTTTAGCCAAACTTATTTTGTCGATGGGCAAAGCCTACTGGTGCGTGCCAATTCGGGCATCAAAAACCTAACCAATTTACAAGGAAAAGTGGTCGCTGCCTTGCAAGATGCCGTCACCGTTGACATTTTGCAAAATGAGAGCAATCGCCAAAGACTCGCATTGACCGTTCAACCCTTTTCTGACTACGCGAAGGCAGTGGAGGCTCTACAAACAGGCAAAGTGGATGCGCTCGCCGCCGATAGTGTCACCTTGATCGAATTTGCCCAGAATTATCCTGGATTGCAGGTAGTCGGCGGTCGCTTAACCAGCGACCCTTATGGGATTGGCGTGCCGCAGGGAGACTCTGATTTGCGCGACATGGTCAATTTTACGCTCCAAGACCTCAAAACTGACGGCACCTATGACAAATTGTACCAACGTTGGTTCCTCACCGATCAACCTTATATGCTAGAAGTTTCACCCGGTCAGTGGCCCTACACGTTTGCTAAGCTGCCGCGCGATTTGAGCGCGCCTGGCGTCGCTAGAATTGAAACGATCCTCAAACGCGGCAAGCTGGTGGCCGGCATTCACACCAATTTTCCGCCTTTTAGTAAGCCGGACAATGCCGGTGAGCGCAGCGGTTTTGATGTAGATATTTTGCATGAGTTCGCCCGGCGTTGGTTGGGCGATGAAAATGCGATTGAGTTTGTGGCGGACGAACCAGCCGCTTTGGTCGGGCAGCTAGGGGCAGGCAAGCTGGATATTGTAGCTGCGGCGCTGGTTCAACAACGCAATTGGGCAGCCCAAATTGATTTCAGCCAAACCTATGTGGGTGCGCCCCTGGCTTCCCAGCCACTGAGCATTGGTCTGCCGCATAATGACTATGAATTTCGCGAGCTAATCAATGTTACATTACAAGAAATGAAAAGCGATGGTGCCTATGACGTGATTTACGACCGTTGGTTTGGCAAAAATTCACCTAAATTTGCGCTGGAAGTGATCCCCGGCGATGCCAGCTATCTGTTGTTGCCCCAACAAAGCCAGGCGACGACACCACGAGTCAGCGCGGCCACCGAATCTACGATCAGTCGCATCCGCCAACGGGATAATTTGCTAGTGGTGGGTGTGGCTAGCGATACGCCGCCGTTCGGCCAACCGGACAGCCAAAATCAGATCGTCGGGTTCGATCCAGATTTGGTGCAGGCGATGGCAAAAATATGGGGCCTTAGCGTGCAATTGGTGCCGGTAACGGCCGCCGACCGCATTCAGAAACTGGTGGCGGGCAAAGTGGACATGCTGGCCGCGGCCATGCCTCACAACAAGGAAGAAGAGTCGAAAATTGACTTTAGCCAAACTTACTTTGTCAACGGACAAAGCTTATTGGTGTTGCAAAATAGCCAGTTGCAAACGATTCAGGATTTGGCCGGACGCACGATTGCGGCGCTCGAAAATTCCAAGGCAGGCGATCAGATCCAAGCGTATGCCGATGCGAAAAATGTGCAGATTACGATCCAGACGTATCCCAGCTACAAAGCGGCGTTGGCGGCTTTGCATGCGGGTCAGGTGGCCGCTGTAACCGGCGATCAAGTGGCCTTCTTAGCATTTGCCAAGACCGATCCTAGCGTAAGCCTTGTCGGCGATCGGTTGACCTATCAACCCTATGGATTGGGCTTGCCTTCCGGCGATTCGTACTTTAATAATTTAGTCAACATTACCTTGCAGACGTTGAAACAACAGGGCGTCTACGATCAGTTATACCATAAATGGTTCGGCGCAACGGCCGTTCCCTATGCGCTTGAAATCTTTCCCGGCACCTGGCGCTACACGTTTGCCGATTCTCCTACGACGCTCGACAAACCAGTACGTTCCAAGCTAGAACAGATCATCGCAAAGCGGCAATTGGTGGCTGGCGTGCTCTATGATCTCAAACCGTTTGGCTTTTTGGACGCCAGCAATCAGCCCGCAGGGTTTGATGTGGCGATACTGCGCGAATTTGCCAAGCGCTGGCTCGGTGATGCGAATGCGGTGGTCTTTGTACCAGTCACCGCTGCCGACCGCATCCAGAAATTAGCTGCTGGTGAAGTAGACATTGTGGCCGCTTCGATGACGCACAAACGCGAACGCAATGAATCAATTGACTTCAGCCAGACCTATTTCCGAGATGGGCAAAGCCTGTTGGTGCGCGCCGACGCAGGGATCAGCAGCCTGGGCGATCTAAATGGCAAGACCGTGGCCGCCATTGAAGGTTCGGCCAGCGTAGAAAATATCCAAAGCGCCGCCAATCAGCGCGCCCTCCAGATCAATATCTTGCCCTTCCAAGAATATGGTCAAGCCCTCCAAGCCCTGAAAGCTGGCCAGGTGGATGCCGTGACCGCCACGCGCGCGGCTTTGGCCCAATTTGCCAAGGACAATCCAGGGCTCGCCGTGGTCAGTGAACAATTTACCAGTGAGCCATATGGGCTGGGCATTCCCAATTACGATGGTCGCTTCCAAGATTTAGTTAATTTTACCTTGCAAGAAATAAAAGCGGATGGCACCTACGACCGCCTCTATCACGAGTGGTTTGGCAGCGATGCGCCTTTCGCCGTGGAAGTGTGGCCAGGCCAATCTTATCTGGATCTGGATATGATCCCCATGGTGCGTGTGCCTACTGGTGAGTTTATCCGTGGCAATCACATTGGTTTCCCCGATGAAAAGACGGAACAGCTCCTGCATATAGATGATTTCTACATCGACCAATACGAAGTGACCAATCGCCAATATGCGCAATGTGTGCAGGTAGGCCGTTGTATTTCGCCGCGGCTGCCGCGTTCGGTTAATTTTGCCAATTATTATGCCCAATCCGACTTTGCCAACTTTCCCGCGATTTGGGTTACTTGGGACGATGCCACCGCGTACTGTGGTTACCGCGGCAAACGCCTGCCCACCGAAGCCGAGTGGGAAAAGGCGGCGCGTGGCCCTCAGAACACGCTGTATCCCTGGGGCAATCAAGACCCTACTAACCAGGCAAATTACAACTATGCCGCACGCGATGTAGCCCCGGTTGGCACTTTTCCGGCGGACCTCAGTGGCTACGGCGCCTACGACATGGCGGGCAACGTGCGCGAATGGGTGGCCGATTGGTATCAATGGGACTATTATCCGATCGCGCCGGCACAAAATCCCACCGGCCCCACAGCTGGCGTCACCCGCGTCCTGCGTGGTGGCAGTTGGAACGACATTGCGCTCTATTTGCGCTCTACCGTGCGCAAGAATTTCTTGCCGGACAGTTTCGACTCCAACCTCGGTTTCCGCTGTGCCAGTTCTACATTTCCACCCGCGCCGTAATCAAGTTTGGCCGCAAATAGCCGCGGTATAGTATGCTAAGATCGGACGAACGTGCCGGGGACGGACGGGGAAATCAAGTTGGCTACATCCCTCTATCTGTGCCCCGTCCGTCCCCGGCACGTTACAGCCTAGGATTAGCTTCACCATTTACATAAGCTTCATGGGAAAGGAATCAATTTATGGTCACTACCATCATCCTGATCAACGTCGAACATGGCAGCATCAACACCGTCGCTGAACAACTGGTCGATTTAGATGGCGTAGCAGAAGTCTATTCAGTCGGCGGGCGCTACGACCTGGTTGCCGTCATTCGGGTCAAAACTAATGATCAAATGGCGGACCTGGTGACGAATCAGTTGCTTAGGGTCAACGGCATTCAAAAGACCGAGACCCTGATCGCCTTTCGCGCGTTTTCTAAACATGATCTGGAAAGTATGTTTTCGCTGGGTTTTGAAGGCTAAGGCACGGTAACCTGTCCGAAGGATCAGCCCGTGGAAGGCGCGCGGGATCGAGATCCGCGGCAAGACTGTCGTGCTAATGACCGGTGGCGACAATATGATGCCTGGCTTTGACCCTGAAATGTTTCAGATTACCCCCGAACGAATTGTGAGTTGGGGCCTGAAGGACTAGCAGACGTAGGGGTACGCAATCGGGCGGATAGGTGATATCCCGGTAACACGATCTTGGTCGCCCACCTGGCCGCATGCTCCTACGTGGGTTCCCTAGCCTGAATGTCCAACAATTCTTCTAACACCAGCGCCACACCGTCTTCGTCGTTGGAAGTTGTGACCCGATCAGCCACGGCCAACACCTCGGGCACGGCATTGGACATCGCTACGCCAAGCCCGCTGATCCGCACCATTTCCACATCGTTCGTGTCGTCACCAAACGCAACCATCTGCTCAGGCGTCAAGGACCATTGGGGCAACAAAAAGCGTAACGCTTCTGCCTTATCGACATTTTGCGCCAGGATTTGCAGAAAGCGATAGCGACCTGAATAAAGCGCCTGTGCGCCGGGCGGCAAGCTCGTCATAATGGCTTCCACACCCGCCATTTCATCACCAAAGATCAAGATTTTGGCCGCTGGTTGGGTAGCCATTTCTAGCAAATTGGCCACCTGATGGGGGCGCGGGCGGGTGGGCGTGCGATTCAAGTAGAGCACATTGTCGATTTCCAACCCGATTTCGGCGGCGGGCACGGCGTCTAGCAAGCGCGTGATAATCTCCAGCGTGGCCACGGCCGGGAGCAAATTGGCGTAAATTTTCTCGCCCTTGCGATGGATTTCAGCACCGTTGTAAGAGATGAGCGGCGCATCATGCAATTCTTCCGGCAGTACCAACGCTACGGTGCGGCGTGGTCGTCCGGTGGCAATGATGATATGGTTGCCTTGCGCACGCCAGGCGCGCAAGGCCTGTAACGTGCGCGGCGTAATCGAGCCATCGCTGCACAAGAGCGTATCATCCAAATCTATGGCAGCCACTTTGATCATAGCGTTCCTTTGCTCATGGTTGTTTTGGGGGTAAGGTAGATAGGTAGACAGGGAAATAGGTAGACACGTCTCTTCTACCTGTCTACCTGTTTCCCTGCTTATCCCGAATAAAGTCTATTTGTAATTCGTCAAGCACTTACAGCAAGCGTTTATCATGCTTGGTCAACACCTGGGCGCCGTCGGCAGTGATCAAGAGCGCATCTTCCAGACGTACGCCAAATTGACCGGGCAAATAGGCACCTGGCTCCAACATAATCACCATATTTTCTTGCAACACAATCTCGTTATACGGCACAATCCGCGGTTCTTCATGGCCGGTAACCCCCACGCCGTGGCCGGTATGATGCGGGTAAACCGGATAGCCAGCGTCGCTAATAAACTGGCGCGTTTTCTGATCAATCGTCTTGGCGGCAACACCGGGGCGCACCAAACCAATGCTATATTCCAGCGCGCGTTCAATCGTATGGTGAAGGGCAATCTGCGCGGCGGTCGGTTCACCGGCGTAATAGGTGGCGCAACTGTCACTCCAATAACCATGCGCCAGCGTACTCAGATCAACGATCACGGAATCATGTTCGCGAATCTCCAAATCGCCCGGCCAGCCGCCAATGTTGGCCTGTCGATAGCCAACCACGCAATCATTGCCGAGCGGGATGCGCCGGCCCACCTTTTGCTGAACGGCGCTGTGAATTTCCACCCAAACATCAATCTCGCGTTTGCCCGGCTGGACGGCTTTACGCGCCGCTGCATGACCAACGTCGGTCAAGGCAAAGTTCTCGCGCAGCTTTGTCAGTTCTTCGGCGGTTTTGATCATGCGCAGCGGCACAAGCCACTGGTCAATCGCCACATTTTCCGCGCCATCATTGCTCGTTTCGGCCAAAACCTGCGCCAGTGAGATGGTCAAATCATCCATTTCAACGCCAATTTTGCCTTTAGCGCCCCGCTGTTTGGTCAACACTTGGCGTAAGGCGTTGCGCAAATGTTCGGCCCCGGCCACCGGTTGCTGGATCGTATAGCCTTGATAAGTGACTACATCACAATTGGGATCGCTAGCCAAATCTGCCACTTCGCCAGCCTGACTGTCTAAAATGATCAACGTATAGTGGCCATCCTCATACCAAATCAGCGGTGGTCCTCCGGCAAAAAGATTGGGGCCGGTCTGGACGGGCGGCGCAAAGCCGGTGAGCCATTTGACGCTGTTCTGATTGGCAAAGAGGGCGCGCTTGATCGCTTTGGCTTCGAGCAAGGCGCTCGTTCGTTGTCGTTGTTCCTGGTGCATAATGATGCTCCTTTATGGGGTTGAATGCGTAAATAGCTAGACAGGTAAATAGGTAGACACTCTTGACCTGTCTACCTGTCTACCTGCTATCCGACCTTGACCAACATCTTGCCAAAATTCTGGCCGGTAAAGAGGCTGATAAAGGCCTTAGGCATATTTTCGATGCCTTCATAGATCGTTTCCTGCCAGATAATATGCCCCTTGGCGATCCATTCGCGCATGTCGGCCAGGAATTGAGGTTGACGGTCATAGTGGTCGGAGACAATAAACCCTTGCATGCGCAGCCGTTTGCCGACAATGGAGCCTAAATTATGCGGCGCTGGGGAAGCCTCCGTGGCATTGTACTGCGCGATCATGCCGCACGCGACAATCCGTCCGAAGTTGTTCATACGGTCGATGGCGGCTTCCAGATGATCGCCACCCACGTTGTCAAAATAGACATCCAGGCCATTCGGACAATAATTTGCCAAGGTAAACCGCAAGTCATCGACTTTCTTATAGTTAAAGGCAGCATCAAACTTGGCTTCATTGATCAACCACGCCACCTTATCATCCGAGCCGGCGCTGCCTACCACCCGACAACCTTTACGCTTGGCAATCTGCCCGACAATCGCACCGACTGCGCCCGCCGCCGCCGAAACGAAAACGGTTTCCCCCGCTTTGGGGAGACCAATATCCAACAGCCCAACATACGCCGTCATCCCTGGCATGCCCACCACGCCGAGAAAAGCCTGGATCGGCGCCAGCGTCGGGTCAATGCGCGTTAGCCCTTTGCCGTCGGAAAGGTAATATTCGCGCCAGCCCTGCATGCCCAAGACATAGTCACCCACCTGAAACGGCCCATCTTTGGACTGCACAACCTGGCCGACACAGCCGCCAGTCAGCGCCTCGTCCAGGCGAAACGGCGGTGAATAACTTTTGCGATCAATCATCCGCCCGCGCATATAGGGATCAACGGACAGATACATATTACGCACTAACACCTGCCCCGGAATCGGCTGGGGCAAGGATACAGTAACAACCGCAAAGTTTTCCGGTGTAGGCAGGCCGATCGGGCGGCTTTTCAAGTGAATTTCATGGCTAACAATGTTGGTCATTGCTTGTTCTCCTAAAGGTGGATAAGTTACACGGCACAGGTCATCATTATATTATAATGAGCCCCGATACCGATAGCTTGGCATGGACTGAGGTCTACTTGGACAGGTACACGTCAAGCCGCAACGATCAAAGCGAACTGAAACATTGATAGAAGTGAGCGTACCTGCATGAGTCATTTACAATTTTTTGCTGTCACACAATCTGGGCCACAGCGCTTGCCCGTTGCCGCCGACGCCATCGAACTGGCCGATCTGGTGCATGGGTTGGCCTTGGGTGTTTATTCGGCAATGCGCACCTTCGAGCACGCTAAGTTTCTTGATCTGGCAGATCACCTGGCCCGCACTGTGCGCTCGATGCAGTTACTCGGTTGGCAGTACGAACTCGATGAATTGAACCTTCGCCAGGTATTGCAGCAGATCTGTATAAACGCGCCTTGGCCAGAAACACGCGTCCGGATTGATATTTTAGCGGAACCGGCGCGCACCCTGGGCACCGATGGCCGAGTTCTGATCGGTTTGATGCCTTTTCAGCCACCGCCTGAGACGTTGTATGCCACTGGCGTTACGCTTGGTTTAGCGGAAGGTATTACCCGCACCCAACCGTTGGTCAAAACGGCCGCCTTTGCCGAAGTGCGTAAGGGGTATACGGACGCCACGCCCAATGCCGACAGGCGTGAGGTCTATGAGCGCATCATGATTAATGTGCAAGGGCAAATGCTAGAGGGGTTTAGCTCCAATTTTTACGGCGTGCATAAGGGCGTTATCCACACTGCCGGGACGGGCGTGCTCGAAGG
>JBBREZ010000075.1:0-18413 GCA_038225095.1 Caldilineales bacterium | reverse complement strand
AGCGGTTTGACTTGTTGATTGATGCCATGCGCAGCGTTTGGATAAAGCACCCAAAGGTTCGTCTCCTGTTGGCCGGCGGGCGCACCACATACACGCAAGAAATTGAGCGGATGATCAGCCAGTTACCGTCCATGCAGCAAGCCAACGTCACTTTACTCAGCGATTTCAGCGAGCAGGAAAAACCGGCGTTGCTGGCTGCGAGCGATATTTTTGTCTTGACTTCCGGCCATGAATCCTTTGGCATCGCCTTTGTCGAAGCCTGGGCCTGTGGCAAACCCGTGATCGGGGCGCGCAGCGGTGCAATCACGAGTTTAATTGACGACGGGATCGATGGCTTGCTCTTTGACTATCCGCAGGCAGCTAGTCTGGCCAAGGCGATCCTGATGTTGGTCGAAGATCCAACCAAGCGGCACCAGATGGGGAAGGCTGGGCAACAGAAGGTGTTGGAAAAATTTACCTGGGAAAAAGTGACAGTGCAAGTCCGCGCGGTTTATACCACCGTCGTACAACGCAACAAGCAGTAATCATGCTCGTGCCCACGCTCTGCGTGGGTATGCAGGCCTGACGCTTCGCGTCAACTGGCATACGCAACTAGCAGGGACGCAGTCGGATGTACTCATCCGCGGCGTCTGGATAGCATTACGACGGAGACCATCGTAACTAGTAGCTTTCAACTTTCATCATTCACCGTCATCTGTCTGCTTATTTTTCAGTGCATCGACCTGCCGCTGCAACGCCTCAACTTCGGCGTGCAAACCAGCAATTTCTTGCGCCAACAGCCGGTTGTAATTCACCTGCTGCTCGATGATACGGTCCAGATAGGCTTCTTTGAGGTGCGATGTACTATTGGTACGCACCCACTCGATCAAACGACCAAGGCCGGGGATGCTCGACTGTACTTTGTAGCCACGAAGCGCGACATCAGCCGTACTATATAACGCATTGCTTTGCTGCGGCGCAACGGGTAGCGGTTGCTGCGACCACGCCAGCGCAGACGCGATCATCTGTTGGACATGACGGTCGAATTGTGCGAGCGTAAAAGCTTCGACGCGCGCTTTGCCGCGGGCGATCAACACCGCGCGCCAAGTTGGTTCGGATAAAAGGCGGGTAATCTGCTGCGCCAGATCAGCGCTATCGCCAGGGGTGAAGAGGCAACCAGCGACGCTTTCTGCCTCCACATCTGCCCCTAACACCCAGGGCATGGCGCCACTGCGGCTGGCAATCACCGGCGTACCGGCAGCCATCGCCTCGCCCAAAGGCGCACAAAAACCTTCATGTTGGCTGGGCTGCACATAGATATCGGCCAGTTGATAATAAGGAATGACTGAATCGACGCGTCCCGTGAACGTGACTTTTTGGCTGATGCCCAGTTGGACGGCTTGGGCCTGTAGCTTTTTGTGTAACGCGCGGGCCGCGTTGGAGGCCGCAATGTCGCCCACGATCAGAACGTGCAAATCGGGAAAATTGTCCTGTAAACGCCCCAATGCGTCGAGTAACAAATCAATTCGTTTGTGCTCGGCAATCCGACCCACATAGAGCAGGCTTCGTTTGCCGTTAAGTGCCCATTGCTGGCGCAACGCGCTGATCTGGGGCGGCGCAAGCGGTGTGGCAAAGGCCGTTGTGTCGATCCCCAACGGCGCAATCATGCTGCGTTCGGCGGGATAACCGGTAAGTTGTTGCAACTCGGTTTGGGTGAAGGCGCTGGTGCAGACGGCCAGGATGGTCTGC
This sequence comes from Caldilineales bacterium, assembly GCA_038225095.1. GTDB lineage: Bacteria > Chloroflexota > Anaerolineae > Caldilineales > Caldilineaceae > JAPLGZ01. The sequence goes on along the minus strand of JBBREZ010000075.1, from coordinate 16,685 downwards.
CATACTAGATTAACCCGTTGGCGCGCATTGTGGAGCACGGCTTGATCGGCGTGGTTTGACCAAAGTTCGGGCGGAGTGACGCCATGATACCAGAAAACGGCTGGCGTCTTCAGATTACGCAACACTTCCGCCAGCGGGTGCCAGATGCCATATTGAACGATGCACAGATCGGCGCCGCCTGGATAATCGGCGGCGTCGATCTGCTGCGTGATCGTTTGGATGTCGGCGGGCAAGGCGCCCACGGCCCTGCTGAACACGCGCACCGTGACGTGTTGGCGCAGCAACGCCCGCGCCAGCGCAATCGTGTGATCGCCGGTGGCTTCGTTACGGCGCACCGCGTTGACCAAAATATCAACGGACAACCCAGCCGGCACAACCTTCATTGATTAGTTACCAATGGCAAGAAAAGCCGTTGCATAGAGCCAAAGAGCGCAAATAGCCCTTCGCCACACAAGTTTGCGCTAAACGTGTTTGCGGCTGCATCAACCGTCGGGTTGGCCGCAGGGCAACTTTCCGTCACCGGTTGCCAGCTTTGTCCGGTCCACACTTTGAGGGCAAGCCGACTTTCTAGGATGAGCAATTGTAGATCGGCGTCACTGTAGCTGATCACCACATGCGATTGAGCAACCGCGCCGGTGCGATTATTGCGAACCGTCAGTTCAAAGGCATGACCGGTGAAAACATCTGGGTCTGGCGCAGGTGGCAGCGTCGGCGTGACAGCCAGGGTGACGTTAATGGCGCGGGTCATCGGCACATCAAAACTGGTCGGCAGCCCTTGCGTATCTACATAACTAAGGGCTGCATCGTCCGGTTTATCAAACGTTTTAGAGACTGGCGCAGCCAGCACGATGAAATTATAGAAAGCCAGATCAGGCAGCGTAACGGTCTGTTGTCCAGGCACAAAGCGAAGATTGGCTTTGTCTGACGTTACCGTAAAGGTTTGTCGCGCCAGCTCACTGAATTCATAATAACCAGCTTCAGCGCTGCTTATCTGCGCCCCATTACTCAGCTTGAGCGGCGCACCGCTGAAGCTGACACCGTTGCTCTGCTGGATGTAGCCATGAATCAAGTCGGCGCGCTGGACAAAATTTTGTCCAGTCGCAGCCGATGGCACGGTGATAATGCGTTCGGCCGGCTCGAAAGTTTGATTCGGGCTGGACGGACGGACCGTATAGGAGCCACCCAGCAGATCGGTCAGGATGTAGTTGCCATTTTGATCGGTAACGGCGCTTTTGGAGCCAGCACGAATTGTGACATTAGCAACGCCTGCGCCGGCCTTATCAGTGATGACGCCAGAAATCTTCGAGAGGGGTAATTGCAAGCCAGTGCGTTGCATATCGTGGTGGAAGGTAGGCCAGGGCACGTTACCCGTTGCAGCGCCGGTTTCCTGCCAGATATGCACAATTCCTTGGCCGGTTGCCTCATTTTTGCCGATCACAATCGTTTCTAGCAGACCGTCATGATCGAGATCGGTGATGGTGAGACCGGGCGGATGATATAAGCGCGTCATCCGTTTGACCGGTTGTACAACGGTTCCGTTGGGCTTGATCGCAATCACGTCCAGGCCATCGACCGCTAAGGTTTCGACTGTGCCATCGCCATCAATGTCGGCCAGGCGCGCACCATCCCACAACGAAAAAGTGCTTGGATAGTCCGGGTGCAAGCTCGGCACCGGCCAGCCGGCCAGCGCACGCCCATCACCATGCCAGCCATAGAGCGTGTTGCAGGCACGATTGTTATAATCATGACAGGCGATCACGACATCCAGCTTATTGTCGCCGTCAATGTCGCCAAGTGCCGGCGCGGTTTCCATGTTGCCAGCCGTCGGGCGCGGCCAACCAGGCAGCGGCTGACCAAAGCGATTCCAGGCATAGACTTTATTGCCATCGGCGGCTTGGCCGCAGTGTTCATCGTAGTTGCCGGTGCCCACGACAATATCCAAAAAGCCATCGCCATCCAGATCGCCCACCGCGGGCGACGAGGCAATATTATCGGTTGTTTGCACGGGCCAACCGGGAAAAAAGGTGCTGTCACCGCGCAGTACATAGAAGAGATAGGGATTGGCGCAGGCAGGCTTTACATAGTTGTTAGTACCAATGATACTCTCGGCTTTGCCATCGTTATCCAAATCGGCCAGCGCCGGGGAAGAGATAGTATCACGATAAAGATTTTTGGCCCGATCAATCGGCCAACCGTTGACATAAGTGCCGTCGGCATGCCAAGCGTGCATACGCCGATCCATGCCGCCAATCACGATCTCCTTTTGACCATCACCGTCGATATCACCAATCGCTGGCGTGGAGAGAAAGCCGTCGGGCACCCCATCAGGGTGATCGCCGCCCGATCCGCCCAGTTCGTCGAAGGCATAGCGCGGCCAGCCAGCTTTCAATACAAACGGGGTGGCGCCGCCCACGTAAGTCAGCACAATCACAGCGCCCGGTTTTGCTGCGGAGATCGGCCGTCCACCCGTGGCGATCACCACTTCGATCTTGCCGTCATTATCCAGATCGCCCGCGGCCAAGCCCGCCTCGACGTAGACCTTGTTGTAGCCCTTGAGGTAGTCAGCTAGATTCTTTTTCCAAATGACTTGATTGGTCTTGCCACTGATCAGATAGAGCATGCCATCTTCACCGGCCAACACGATCTCTTGCGGGCCATCGCCATCCAGATCGAGGACAACCGGCACCGAGTTGACGGGCGGCGGACCGCTAAGCGGAATGTCAACATCGGCATCGGGGGCCGCCAACAGGCGCGTGAAGCGACCATTGACGCCCACATAAACGGCCACACACACCAGAGCCAGAATGGTTATTATATAAACTTTGGATGTTGGGTTGAGGTTGCGAACTACAGTACTACTTTTGATTTGGTTAATTAAATTTTTAAGCATAGAGCAATAATCTTAACATCTTTCCTACAATCGATCCAGTTAAGCGTTTGCACGGGTGCAATTCAGGGTGGGGCAGGCAGCGTACATTGCCCTGGTCATTACCTGAATGGATAACCCAGCTCGGCCTGGCCAGGGCAATGCACGCAGTTGGTCGCGCCCCCAACCTGAGCTGTACCCGTTTGCACTTAGTTTAATACAGCCAAGTTTGCGTAAACCTTACGATATTCGTATATATTAACATGTACAATGACTAAATATTTCCGTTTCGCTGGCTTTCCAGTTCCACACGTAGACGATTCACCTCGGCCTCTAAGTAGGTAATACGCTCGTCGATGGAGGTTGTGGTCGGTTGATCAAACTGCTGGCTCAGATGGCGCAAGGTATGCACGACTAGCCAATTATACGCTTCTTGCCGGCGAAACATAGGGTCAAGATAAGGTTCACGCAAGTGCGAGGTAAGATTGCGTCGCACCCAGGCGAGGATGCCACCAATCAAGGGAAAACCTGAGCGAATCGTATAGTTTTTGATCATCACATCGGCAGCGGCTTGCAACTGAATCACATCTTCGGCCAGCGTCGATGCCACTGCGCTCGATGCGGTTTGCGTGTCTACTTCGTTCTCCGCCGCTTTCTTATCCTGTAGCGAAGCCAACGGCGGCAGCCGTGCAAAAGGGTAGGGCCGCTGGGGCAGCCAGGCGGTTGCTTCCGCCACGATTTCAATAAAGTGAATATTATATTGTTCAAGCGAAAATTCTTGGGCGCGCGCCAATCCTCGCTGCCGCAGTTCGCCGTAAAGCCGATCATCACTCAACACATCCACCATTTTTTCGGCCAGATCAGCGGCGTCGTCAGGTTTAGCGAGCAAACCCGCGCCCGCCAGCACCCACGGATGGGTGGTGGCGTCGCTGACAACGACCGGAATGCCCGAGGCCATTGCCTCGATCAATGGCACCCCAAAACCTTCATGCAAACTGGCCGAACTGTAGATTTCAGCGAGCCGATAAAAAGGGGCAATTGCCTCCACGCGACCGGTAAAGATTACATCGTCGGTTATCTGTAAAACCTGTGCACGTTGGCGAATTTGCTTGACAACGCTGGCAAAGGCTGGATTCGTCGCATGATCGCCAGCAATCAACAAGACCGCGTTGGGGATTTTTTGTTTGACCACGGCTAGGGCTTCTACCAACAGATCAACGCGTTTATGGCTTGCGACCCGGCCCACATAGAGAATGGTCCGTCGTCCCTCTAGCTTATAGCGCGAACGCAACGCTAGGTCGCCGGGACCAGGGCTAAACTCGTCTAACGGGACAGCCAGCGGCAGTACACGCACACATGCGGGGTCGCACTGATGCTGCTCGATCAAAGCCTGAGCGTTGAACGGGCTGTCGGCCACGATTAAATCGGCATAGGCCGCTAACTTACCAATCGCGGCTACATCTGCGGCCATTTGCGGGCGGTCTTCTGCGCGGTTCCAGAGCGCCGGCGGGGTGACATTATGAAAATAGAAGATCGCGGCACCGCGCTCCAAATACTTGATGCTATCCATCAACGCATGATAGCCGAGATAATGATAGATGAAGAGATCGGACGTTGCGAAATAACTGTCACGCCGCGCCAGCAGGTCGGTGAGCGTGATAACACGGGTAAGCGCGCTAATATCAGTGGGCACGCCAACCGGCGGATGCAACACATAAATTTGCACTTCGTCCCCGCGTCGGCGGAAAAAACGCACCTGATGCAGGATATTCTGACCGACAGCATCTTGGGCAATTAGATTAAGATTGATAATGCTGACGCGCATAAATCACCTGCATTTCTGTGATAAACCGTAACTACTCAGCCCTCAGGTAGACGCCCATCAGTAGATGGGACGTAAACACGTAGACAGGGCAGACTACCTGTTTACCTAGCGTAACGCTCCACCTGAGTCGTTACGATAAGCCTATTGTTGATCGAACAAACGGCACAGTTTGTAATGGGTCGGAAAGCGGCAGATAGGCAGACGTTGAAGTTTCCCTGCCCGCGACTAATTATTGACGTTATTTGGGCGCTGTCCGTCGCAGCACGCGCGCATAGGTTGCCTCGACCGTATCGCCAATTTGTTGAACAGTGTAACGCTTATGCAACTTTTGCCGACCCCGTTCGCCCATTGTCTGAGTCAATGTTGGGTTTTCCAGCAGCGCGGCCAATCGCCGCTGCAACTCATATGGGTGCGTAGGATTGACCAGGTATCCATCCTTTTCATCGGCGATCAAAGAAGCTATCGAAGGAATGCGCGCCCCAATTACCGCTTTGCCATAAGCCCAGGCTTCTAGAAAGACAATCCCGAACGCCTCAGCGGTAGACGGCAGCACTAAGACATCGCAGGCAGCCAGTGCATCGAGGCGGATTTCGTCTGCGACCGCGCCGTGACGAATAACACCATCCAGAGCGCCGGGTTCTGCCCATAAGCGCTTGGAAAACTCGGTTTCCGGCCCCACCGCCAGCAGAAAAAGATCATCATGCTGTTGGCGTAGGGCGGCAAAGGCGCGCAAAGTAATGTCTAAGCCCTTATATTCCGTCTTGCGGCCTAAGAAGAGAATCACAAAGGCATAGTCTGGCAAGCCAAGCCGCTGCCTCGCCTCGCTTGTAGTACGAGGCGGGAAGCGTTCCAGATCGAGACTGTTGCCGCCCAGCACCACCTGATCACTCAATTGCTGATCTAGCATAAACTGTTGCTCAGCGTACGTCACGGCAAAAACAGCGTCACTGTGGGCCAACACCTGGCGCATGTAGCCAGTGGCATAGGTCTGCGGCTGTTCGGCGTGCAGATGGGGCGTCGTGACGATCAGCATTTTGCGCAGACGGGCGGCGACAAATGCCGTATAGGCATGGGCATAATGGAGTTGATTGATGTGAATTAGATCATAGTGCGGCGCGGCGCACAGGACCGCGCGAAATAACGCGGGCGAACACGGCCCATTGCCATAGAAGATCAGCGGTTCGAGCCAACGCGGGCGATGGCGAGCGAAATCATAGTTGGGCAGGGCAAACGCAAGCAGACGCCAGGCTAATTTCCCACGCGCCAAGCTGCGAAAACGTCGCACGTTGACGTTGTTAATGCGCTCAGCGGCGGGGAGCGTCGGTTGCCAAGTATGATAGTCGGTTGAACTCGTTGTGTAAACATCCACGCAATGACCACGGCGCGCTAATTCTTCCGAAAGATCGGTAATATAGCGTTCAGATCCACCGATCGCTGGCTGATATTGATGCGAAACGTGCAGAACGCGCATGGCCCTTGATTTAAGCATGCACAATTTCATGGTAAAGCTGACAAAGCTCGTCAGTATAATTAGTAAAATCAAAACGTTGGCGGGCAGCCTTGACACATTCGCGGCGCATCCAGCGCCGTTGCTCGGAGGGCTTTTGGAAGTGGTGAAGAACTTTTTCGGCCAGTCCATGCGCATCACCAATTGGAAACAGATAGCCAGTTTTGTCCTCTGTGATCAGCTCTGGGATGCCGCCAAAATTTGAACCCACACAAGGGGTCCCGACTTGAAAATTTTCGTAGATCACCACCGGCGAATTTTCATGCCAGGTAGAGGCGACCAACGTCAAGTCTGCATTGGCAAACAGCGAACGCATATCCGCAAAATCAATATGGTTGAGCACCTGCACCACGGGATTATAATGCCGGAATTGAGTCAGAAAACGGTCTTCCCCGCCGCCGGCCACAATAATCCGTAGATTCTCGATCTGGCCGATCAGGGTGGGAATGGCATCTAGCACCACTTGCGGCCCTTTGTTGACCGAGCCACCGCCGGCAAAGACCAACGTGCGGTGTTCCGGTGCACTACGTTCAATCTGGCGGACATGCCGATCTTGCGCTTCGGTGGGGATAGCCTCCGCAAACCCATACGGAAGCATCCGAAAGCGCCGACGTGCATAGCCAGCTTCGACGTGGCGCTCGATCAAGGCCTGGCTGGGGGAGATGAAGGTATGCACATGTGCGGTGAAAATTTGGAAAATCTGCTTGCGATAGGGCGTTGCGCCCCAGTATTGATAACGACGAAAGCACTGATGGCAACCATTCGGAAATTGCACGGGATCGCAATAGGAGCCATCGGTGCGGTAACGCATATTGTTGGGACAGAGCAGCCATAGATCATGTAATGTGTTGACCACTGGGATGCCCGCATGGTGACAGGCTAGAACAGGGGCAAGTGACATCCCAGAAACATTATTCATATGGACGAGATCGGGCCGCGTTGCCGCCAGTTCGCGCCGCACGATGCGATAGATGCGCGGGTCGAACGTTGCTTGGCCTAGCAACCGTGTGCTCAGGGTAATCCGGTGGGTGGGGATATCATCGACGCTATACCATTGCTCGGTATCCGCGGTTTGCCGATTGTTGACAATCAAGAGTGTACATTCAAGGCCGCGCCGCATGAGACCGCGCACAGTGTGATAGATCGATACTTCGGCGCCACCGGTATAGTCAGGCGGAAACGTAGGATTAATATACAAAACACGCATGAATTTAGGCTGAATCCTTCTCCGCTTGATGCTGTAAGGCTAACACTTGTTGGGCAAGCAGCGTACTACGTTCAATCGACAACGCTAATTGCTGCTGCAATTGTTCAATTTCCTGTTGATAGTAGGTATGTAGAATTTGTGTCTGCGCCTGCACCTGGCCATTATACTCAAACTGTTGCTGATTGATAATGTCTTGCTGAGCGCGTAAATGCAGAATCGCCCAACGCGCAGCTACATTGTACCAAAGACGACGAAAACCGCTAAAAAGCGTGCCAACCAACGGCGTGTTGGCGGTGAACTCAAATTCCGTGAGCGGTGTCAGTGGCGGCGGCGTGGGCATCCCAGCCGATTGAGCCGCCGCGTCGCCCAGCGTCCCGCGTAATCCAGAGGAACGGGCATTGGCGATAGTGCGCAACGTCTCAACCACTTGTTGAATGGTGGCCTGGTCAGCCTGCCAGTAGCGCAGCAACAAAGCAGGCGCAAGGGCAGCGGCTTCGAGCAGATTCGTCTGCCGGATCGCCGCCTCCTTGCCGCGGCTATTCATCATAAACTGTTGTTCAAGCGGGGCGGCTGCTTGCAACCAGCGGGCGGGCGGCAAATGTTTGAGGGTAAAGCGCAGCCGGTTGCGGTTAAAAATGCGATGCAATTCTAATTTGTCACTGATCGACGCGCTTTCTTGGTGTTGCAGCATGGCACTGGGTGCATACCAGGTTTCAAACCCTTGCGCCTTCGCCCTCAGACAATAGTCAACGTCCTCAAAATAACCCGGCCAGAATTCTTCATCCAGCTCACCAGTGGCCGTGTAGACGGTACGCCGGATCGCCATCGCGGCTCCGGTCACCCATTCGACCGGCTGCGCAATATCCCATGCGCCGGTTTCCGCGGCATGATGTCCAAAATGATGACCATAGCCCATCGGCCATTCGATCCAACCGCCCGCATGTTGGAGCGTCTTGCCATCGGGATAAAAAATTTTGCAGCCTGCGATGCCAACATTGGCATTATCAAAAGTATGCTCTAGGGCTTGCAACCAGCCTGGGTAGACCTGCGCATCTTGGTTGAGCAGCACCAGCAGATCACCTTGGGCCACGCGTAACCCATGATTGCAGCCCCCACCAAAGCCCAGGTTATTCTGATGGCGCAGCAAATGCACATGCGGTGCGTTGGCCGCGACCCAATCTGCGGAACCATCTACCGATCCGTTGTCAACCGCAATCAACTCGGGCCGCGCACCATCGCGCAGCCGCTCAGGCTCCAGGCTTGCCAGACATGCGGCTAGCAGATGGCGTCCGTTCCAGACCGGAATAATAATTGAAATCGTCGTCATGGGCTTGCTTCCGCAATCGTGCTATAGGGGTGATCTAGTTTATCCACCGGCAACGCGACAATCGTTTGACGGCTCCACCAGATATTGGTCGCCTTGGCCACAATTTGGAGCGTTGGCAGTTTCAGGGCAGCCAGCCGCCAAAGCGCCGGATCAAAATCTAGTTCGATGCGCCGCTTCTGGTTGAAGCCGAAACTTTCCTTGGTGCGCACGACCATGCCCAGGGTAGACTGGTTGACAACAGTAAATTGTTGGGTGAACGCAGCGTCCATCGTAGGCGTAACACCGACAGGCAATGAGATTTCCAGACTTGTACGGCTGGTATCCTGGCTGGTAATTAACAGGCGAGCTTGCTGCAAACGATGGCCAGCGTCATGGCTATAGTGGAGTGCATCTGGTTCGATCCGCCATAATGCTTGGCCAAAACCGCGCCAGAAAGGTGGATCGCGCCAATCCCAGATGCGCGCCGGGTGTTGATCAATGTCGTTGGGGACGCGATTCCAGTAATAGACATTTTGATCAGACGCCGCGTGCCAGTGCATGAAAAAACTAAGCGCCAGCGTCAAACCAAACGGGGCCAGCCGCGCCAGCGCGCCAACGGTGTGTGGCCTTGGCAATTGGGCAAGCACCGGGATCAGAAAATAGACCAAATAAGGCGTCATATCCGTAAAGAGCCGGGGGCCAAGCGACCAGCCGCCAGTCCAATGCGGAAACGATGAGATGGCCAGCCAGTGCAGAGTCACAATGACGGCCAGCGCCCCACTAAGCGCCTGCGCGTGAATGGCCGCTAACGAAGGACGTCGCCAGCCCAGCCATGCGCCATAAATGACAAAAAGAAACACCGGCGAATAAATAAATAACCCACGCGCCGGGCTGATCAAGTTGCCGCTTAATGCATCAAGCAATTGTGGTGTTGCACCAATGCGGTTGGCTTGATAGTAAGTCGAGAGCGGCGCGCCATAGACGCTTAGGTTATAGGCAAGGAAGGGTAACGCAATCAGCGCGCCCCACAAGCAGTAACGGATAAAATACGGCCGAAAATAGATCAGCACGAACAGACTTAAAACCAAAACCGAAACGCTGTTGGTAGGACGAATCACATAGGCCATCGCCAGTGGCAGCGCCGCATATTGCGCCCACTTTGGTGCCTGCTGCGCCTTGAGCAATAGCCACAAGGCAATGGTTAACATCAGCATCGAAGGCCCATGTTGCCATAGGGCGCGGCTGGCTGTGCTCCAGGCCGACGTACAAAAGGCAAAGATAAAGACCAGCAGTAAAGCGCGCATTGGCGTTAAGCGCAGCCGGCCGATGGCGTACATGAAGACCGCCGTCAAGGCTACGATCAAGGCGGCAAGCGGCTGTTCGATCAATCCGGCCGTGGAGCCATTCGAGTGCTGGATTAAATCGGCGCGCAGATCCGAGATGCCGAACCACCAGGGAGAAAGGCGTTCGGCCAGCCAGACAAAAGGGATGGCAAGCAAAGGCGATCCGATCGGCAGATAAGCGTAATCCCCGCTCGGCAAATGTTCCACGCGCCAATCATCGCGGCGCAAGTCGGGGTTATATTCGTTCAGATCCGTGTTGTGTTCATGAATAATACTGCTAGCCACCGCTACCGTCCAGGCCGAATCGGCCAGGGTGATCACCGGGCTGACCATGTGAATGGCACCAACCATGATAAAAATGAGCAGCGGAACCGACCAGGATTTGATCATGAATAAGCTTGACAATTTACGAATGCTTCGTTGCTCTGCGCAGCGCCTGTGTGATGCTGAGCAGTAGCCGCATCACGCGCCCATTCGCATACCCTTGCGCCAATTGTTGCCACTGATCGCGCTCCCGCTGCAACGCGGCTACGCTTGGATCAAGCCGCTGGGCATAATAAGGATTGCCAGCAGTCAAACCATCGGCTGTGCGATCCGCCGCCCGCTGCGCATTCAGACAGTACCGGATCAAGGGCGCGGCCATCCGTTCCCAGGTCAGTTGACGCCGCGCCACGGCAAATTGTTCTGCGCGCGTCGCTGGTGGCTCATCCAACAATTGGTGAAGCGCCGCCGCAACGCCATCAATGTCGGCATAATCGACCACGATTCCCAGTTGATAGTGTTCTACAATCTCACTGGTTGCATCGCCAGTCGTGACAATTGAGGGTAAGCCCGCACGGATCGATTCGAATAAGCGGCTGCGGAAAGCCAAGCGCGTTTCCAGTGTATCGTAATGCAACGAAAGCGCGACATCACTCTCTAGCAGCACACTATCCCAGTCGGCATAAGGCACCCAATCGCCAAAGAAAACACCTTGATCGAGCAGATTGAGTTCAGCGGCCAATGCGTGGGCGGCCGGCAATTGCGTGGGCATGCCAGCCATGTCCGGATTCGGATGGCGCGCGCCTGGGAAGATCAACTTTACCTCTGGCCGGGTCTGGCGCACTTTGGCAACCGCACGGATCGCCGTCAACGCGTCGAGCCAGGGCCAGAGACCCCCACCCCACAGCACCAATCGATCATTGGGTTGGATCGTGGGCCAGACATTCTTGATAATCGGCCGGTTGGACCGCAGCGGCGCTTCATCTACCCCATAGGGGGCAACATCGATCAAATTGCGCAGCGAAGGATCGGCAAGATAGGTGGCTGGGTTAATGCGACCGTGCGCTTCCAGCAGGCCAATCCACCAATCACGCTGACGTTCGCTGGCGCACAGGTAAAAATCGCCGAGCAAAGACTGGGGCGTCAAATCGATCATACGCTGCCGCCACCAAGCCGCCATCTGCGCCGGATTTGTACGATCCAAAAGCGCCAACCCTTCCGGGAGCAGCGGGTTGTAGCCGTCAATCACAATACAGCCCTGAATAGACACCAATTGTGGGAATTCTGCCGCGAGTTCACCCGGCAAAAGATAGACCGTAGCTGTGTTTACAGGCACGGCCAGCGAAGCCCAATCGCGGCGCCGGTATTGGTGCATGGTGAAACCTGGTGTTGGCAGTTCCGGATCAACAACGCCCGGAACTGCCAACATTGTAGGCAGATGCTGCGCCAACACTTGCGCCAGGTGATAGTAACGAATGCCAGGGCCAGCCATCGCTTTGCCGACAACTTCATGGCTGATAATTAAGAGACTGGAAGCGTGCGCAGTGTCCACGATTGACTATTTCGAGAGCTGGGTAAAATGGTCTTGCACATACTGGCGAAACTTTTGACCAGCCGACCGAATTTGAAAGGTGACGCTGTCAAATAAACTGGCATATGGATTGGCGCCAAATGACAACGTGCCATTCTCTAAAGTGCCCGCATGATCGAGCGAGAACCACAGCCAGCGTTGCACGAGCCGGCAATCGTCATCGGCATAGCCTAAGTTACAATCTTTTGTGTTCAAGAAATAGTCGAACGTCCACAACATGAAGTCCTGCGTTACCTGTTCGCTGCCCAAGTCTTCGGTGCAGACACCTTTCGCTTTCTTGACACAGTGCGAGTAGAGCACTCCATATTCAGTGATCACCAGTGGTTTTTGCTGTTGACCGCGATCTTTCATCCACTGGCGCATGGCCCGAATCTGTTGATCGAAGAGCGTATGATCTATATGCGTCCAATCATCGGTTGCGTAGAGACCCTTGGTGGGGTTTTTCGGTAGACCTGGCGGCACCTCTGCCCCATATTCGCCCTTCACTTCGCGCAGGATAAAGTTATGAATATTCCAAATATCCACCGGCATATCGGCATTATAGGTAGTTTTATAGGTGTCCCAGGCAATTGTCAACCATTGCAGGCGTAATGGCGTCGGCTGGATCAAGCCACCAATCGCGACGCGTGCGGTGGGGTCAGCGGCTTTGATGATCGCGTAGAGATCGTGGTAGGCTTGTGCATAGGCTTCGGGTGTCATTTCATCTTGACCAAGCGGGATAAAGGTCTTGCAAATGATGCCCTCGTATAGCGTGCAAGCATTGAAATCCAACCGATCCATCTCATTCCCGATCAACCAGACTGAATTAGGATTGGCTTGGGCAATCGCTTGGATAGTAGCGGGATCGAGTGAGGAATTATAGCCTATGGGTAATGCATAAGGACAGGTTGTCCGATTGGCATTGTAATAATCGCCACAGGCTAATTTTTGATGAACGCGGATCATTTGCACATACTCGACACTATTAGGGCGGATGGGGTTGATCGCAGCGGCCCAATTGGTGTACCAGCCAGCCATGAGTGACCGAAGCTCCGGGTAGCGCGTAATCGAGCCAGTAGTAGAGCCATAACCCATCCGATAAGCCGTTGGGCCCAGATCATTCACAATGAGTGGCAGGAGAACAGTGTTCGTAGGGATATCTGTAGGCCCGGTTTCTGGCTGAGTACCCTGGGCTTTGACGGGCATGACGCTGCCCATCACCCACACGAGGACTAGCAACGTTACTAACGCTAGCACGCTCGTAAGCAATGAGGCTAGCCTATATTTTAATTCAATTTTGTTGATGCTCATTTTTATACTCCTCAAGATTGATGCTCATTATTCATCCCACTTCCATGCACTGAGAACAAAGAGAGCGCTGGGAGCGAGGAGCAGGATGAAAGTCGAAATCCAAACATTTTTTACTACATTAGGGTTCTGGTGCGGTGATGGGCTTTATGCCCGTCGCATAACATTCAAAAGGACCGTTCAGCGATTGCAGCGATTGCGCGAGCACGGAAACATCCTGCGTTAATTGGTTTTGCTGTTGTGCCATGGACTGCAATTGATTTTGCAATTCCACGACATTCTGGCTAAGATTGGCGACTAGACTATCGGTGAGTGGCTGGACGAGCATATGCGTTAACCAACGTTTGGTACGATAGCTCCAACGCTGTAAAAAGGAATGGCCTTGCAAAGGAATTTCCCGGCGATAGGTCAGTGGCGAGCGCTGGGCTTGCTCATCAAGCGCGGTGGCTTGTTGCAGTCTTGTCGAAATTTCCGGCATTAGCGCAGAAGCAGTCTGCGAATTTGTCCCAAACTCGATCTGCGTAAAGTGGGTGTAATCAAGGAAAAAGCAGAGCAAGCGTGGATGTAGGAAGCTTATATGACCAAAGTGCAGCCAAAACATCTCCAAATGGGAAAATAGCGTGCGCACATCTGGCGTTGTAAGGATAAGCCGCCCGCCTGGCTGTAATACGCGAAAGGCTTCTTGGATCAACAAAATAACCTTCGGATAAGGTAGGTGTTCGACGACATGGGCAGAAAAAATCCCGTCCACGCTGTTAGCGGGCAGACCTTGTAAATAGGCGATCAAATCTTGTTGAACCACAGGCAGTTGTTTGGCAAGCGCGGCTTGATAAGCCTTTTCATCCGAATCGACCCCAACAGTCTCAATGCCCATTTCGTTTAAGAGCGCCACAAAATCACCGTCGCCACAGCCAAGATCGATCACTTTATGACAATGTTGGAAAAAAGGCAGATAAAAACCTTGAATCCGCCGCTGACTTTCGGGCGTAACGCCGATATAACGCAGAAAATCGTAATCTAAGCCTGGCAACGCTTCGTACGCCATCGCTACATTATCTTGCATAGTACTTCTCTGTTACAGGGTTAACAATGGCCGCATCGCTTTCACTTTGCCAGACGCCATTCAAGGTAACCAAACCATATTGTTCTTGTGATGCGCCAGGGTACACCTGGAATGCGATCGTGCGGTCATGATAATCAAAAGTCTCGGTACTGTTTTGATTGACCGCCGCAACGGATAGCAGATAACCACCAGACAGCAACGCTAAGGCGGGGATGGCATAACTGATGATCCCCGAACCCTTGATCATTGGCAGTGTAAGCCCCCCAAATTTTGTGTTGGGGCCACAGATATGGGTGCCTTGCTGATGGTGGATGGCCAGACCAAAGACCGGCGTTTCGATGCGGCTTTTCGCTTCATAATGCAGCCGAACAATCATAGGGTCGCCGGTGCGAAAATTGATATGGGCTTGACCAGCGGCATCGCACAATTCGACCTTAGTAATGCGCACCTGCCCGGTGCCCCAGCGTTGCTTAGTGCTTTTTTCACCTTCCGGTTGATCCTGGTGCGCCTGATGGCGCGCCTCTTCTAGTTCAGCATAATAGCGTTGATAGGTCATCATGACGTCAGTGGGATGGCCGTCGGCCTGAATCACACCCTCCTCAATCCAGAGCACCCGATTGCAGATGGCTTGAATTGCGCCCATATCATGCGAGACCAGTAACAAGGTGCCACCTTGGCGGCGATATTGCTGAATGCTATCCATACACTTGCGCTGAAAGGCAGCGTCACCGACCGCCAACACTTCATCCACCAGCATCAAGTCGGGTTCGGTGTGAATCGCCACGGCAAAACCGAGCCGTACATACATCCCCGACGAATAATGCTTGATCGGCGTGTCAATAAAGTCACCCAATTCGGCATAATCAATAATGGGGTCGATAATCTGGTTCATTTGTTTGCGGCTTATCCCATAAATCGAGCCGTTGAGATAGACATTTTCGCGCCCGGTGAGATCAGGGTGAAAGCCGGCCCCTAGTTCCAGCAGCGCCGAAATCCGTCCCGACACCATCAGATCGCCGCTCGTAGGGGGCAGAATCCCAGAGATTAGCTTGAGCAAGGTGCTTTTGCCGGAACCATTGCGCCCAATAATCCCAATGCAGTCACCCGAATTGATCGTGAGCGAGATATCGCGCAGCGGCCAGAAGGCGTCCGTAGACGCTTGGGCGGGCCGAAAAAGACGAATAAAGCTCTCTTGAAACGAACGGTGGCGTTCGCGATGCATCGCAAAACGTTTGGAGATATGGTGCAATTCAATTAATGGCTGGCCCGGCGTTGCCTTGACATGGCGAATTACACTCATAATTCTTCCCCAAACCGGTCACTATAACGGATGAAGAACCAGTAGCCAAAGACGAGCACAACAAGCGCCGTAATCGTCGTGCGCAAAAAGAAGTCCAAATCCGTACGCGACCCCAAGAACAGCAGATCGCGATACATATTAATCAACGAAGCCATTGGATTCAGGATGTAGGCCCAGCGGCGTACATCGACGATATGGCCAAGCAGCAAGTAGGCGCGGGGATACGCGGCTGCCGAATAGACGACCGGCGTCAAAAAAAACCAAGCGAGCATGATCACATCCATGATCATCATGGTGTCGCGATAGAAAACATTAAGTGTGCTCAGAATAAAGGCAATCCCCAAGGCAAAACAGGTCTGAATCAGGATCACCAGAGGTAGCAGCCACAACCAGGGGCTAAAGTGGGCGCGAAAAACCAATAAAGCAGCAAATAAAACAATAAAGGCCAACAAAAAATTGACCAATTGGGCTAGCACACCAGCAATCGGCAAGGCTTCACGCGGGAAATGCACCTTCTTGACCAAATTGGCATTGCCGACCACACTCTGAATACTGCCCATTACCGCCGCAGTAAAGTAATTCCAAGGTAGTAAACCACAGAGCAAAAAGAGTGGATATTTCTCCACCCGATTCTTATCCGTCAATAAGAAACTAAACACGACCGTAAAAACTAGCATCATCGCCAGCGGATTGAGCAGGCTCCATACAAAGCCTAGCACACTGGCTTTGTAGCGGGCTTTCAACTCGCTAACGACCAGATTGCGCACCAATTCGCGATAGCGCACCAATTCACGCAAATGTTGGATGATCAAAGGGGGCTGATGCACTGGTTTAATGGTGACATTTTTGTTTGCGATCATAACGTTGATTGATACATGATTGCTCTAATCATCCAAAACATGTGGGCTGACTCACAAATTTTATTGGTCACGATTGACCCCATCCCTGACACTCTCCTGAAACGAAATTTGTGGTTCAAAAGAGCTAATATGGGCTTATGCTAGTTATTTTTAGTCATAAACGTGTAAAATGGGTGAAAGTTCAGCGATTTGTGTGAAAATCCAGTAAATAGTAAATTTTATATTCTAAATTCTTCAATAAAGTAGATAACATTGTCAATAAAAAAAAT
>JBBREZ010000074.1:0-18416 GCA_038225095.1 Caldilineales bacterium | reverse complement strand
AGGGTGGATCAAGGATTTTGTAGGTGCGGTTTGTAACCGCACGTTCTCGGTCATCCCCTGATTGTGCGGTTACAAACCGCACCTGCGAATTCTTTTCAGACCGTCTCTTAGATCGTCGAGGGTATAATTTCAATAGCCGTTGTTTGTAGACTGGGGAGATAAAATCAACGCCGTGAACGGGTTCGGCAGGGACAAGAAATTACAGTTTTAACTCTGCCGAACCCGTTTACTAATAGATATTATCGGGAATAAGCCATCCCCTCTGGTAAACAGGCTTCGACGCTTCGAGGTGAGCCTCAGCCGAACCGTGAGACCTCGGCGTGAGCTCGGTCGAACGCTCAGCCGAACGGTAGCTAGGTAAACAGAGAGATAGGGAGGTATCACTTGTATACCTGTATACGTGTTTACTTAGGAACGAGGATTTTATTAAACCCAGAAATTGAGAGCGATTTCCTCGGAGAACTTTCTGGTTTTATTTAATCCTCATTCCTTAGCGACTGAACACTGTTAATCCCGATCATGCCTAGTGCTAACTTTGATTATTTAGGCATATCTTTAAGGGCTGTATAAGTTGGCAATGGCTCCCAACCCTGGCCAATAATGCCCCATTGCGCTAACTCTGTGCCGGGGTTATTGACCTTGAAATTCAAATTCCACAAGAAAGCAGGACCTACAAAGCCCCATTCCTTCATCATCTGATAGGCTTTCACTGTCCATTGCGCCTGTTCATTTAAATCGTTGTCATTGGCATAACCATAATTGTTATTGACTGCGCCGCCAGCCGCCCAACCAAATTCGGTCGGCCAAATTTTCTTATTGCCAGCGCCGTACACATTCATGATGTTCCAATACCCTTCCATCGTACTGCGGAAGCTCCACGAATGATGGGGATTATCACAAGGTCCATTGAAACTATGGCCAGTGACTTGAATTGCTGCGCACGCATCTTCAAACTTAACATCGGCGGGCACGTTATAGCCGCTGGGGTGAGCGCCGATGCCATCGGCGTAGTTGGCGACGCCAGCCTTGAACATATCTTCTAGATAAGAGAAGTCATCGACCGCTAAGCCAGGGTTGTTGCCGGCCGGGGTGAGCGCGCCGCTGAGCACGTACATCGACGGACACGCCGCTTTGATCGAGGCATAGGCTGGGGCCAGTAATTTCACATAGTCACCGGCATTGAGCGGTTTGTTACCCCATTCATAGTGCAGATTCTGTTCATTCCAGACTTCGATCGCCTTGAGTGGCGTGTTGCAGAAATGGCCGGCGACGGCGCCGACAAAGTTCGCATACGTGCTCGGATCAACCGGTGGACCTTCGACACTGCCATCAAAGCCTGGTTCGCGGGCCCAGGGCGGCGCTTTCACAATGCTAAACAGCACACTGACGCCTGCGCCATTAGCGGCGTTGACGATCTCGTCCATGCCGCCCCAGTCAATTTGCCCAGGGCCAGCGTTCTCAAAGCGGGTCCAGGCTACCTGTTGCTTGACCCAGTTAAAGCCCATGCCGGTGACCATACTCATCACCTGGCCGGACTGGGCATTATCGACCATATGCGCCTGAACGCCATAACCAAACGTACCACCACCCGAAGGTGCAGGTGCGTTGACCACCGGTGCGGCGGCAGCAGGGGCGGCGGCCGGATTCGCGGCTGGATTGTCGGCTGGTTTCTCAGCCGGATTGGCCGCCGGGTTGTCCACTGGGGCCTGTGCGGCTGCGACAACGGGGGCAGATGCTGCGGCTGCCGCTGGCGCATCTGGGACATCGGTGATGACGGCGATAGAATTTACATCACCAGATGTGCTGACCAATTGGCCGACCACCCAGGAAAGTTTACCGCCACCAGTATCAATTTGCCACCAATCGCCCGTTGTATTTTTGCCTATAATTGGGTAGGTGCTGTCTTTTTGTAACTCGCCCAGAACCTGATAAGTGGTGCCGGGACCCTCACGGGCATTGAGGATATCGGTCGCTTTCATAATCGCCGCATTCGTTTTGGCGTTCGCCGATAATTTGCTGGTTTTATCGGCAACCGCTTGCGTATCAGACCCACCGGCTGCCGCATTCGCTACCCCAGCTAACTCGGTGGACTGCTTGATGCTAAGCGCCTCACCGCGATCGCCAACCAATTGCGCTTCTACGCGCAGACCTGCTTCGCCAGCGGGCGCTGGGAAGGTTAATTTCGCATCATTCAGTGGCCGTACATTGCTCATGACCACTTTATTGTCTTTGTTCAAAACTGTAAAGGCGACTGACATGTTCGGTGTCTGGCCGGTTGTATTGGGCAGGTCGGCGCCTTGTTGGAATTGGGCCAAAACACCCCAAATGTTCGGGTCGATGTCATTCGAAGCTGGGGTGCGCAGCAAGACATCGCGCACGTTATACTTTTGCAACAAACTAAGCTTGCGGCTCAGACTGTTGGCATTTTCGATGTAAACAGTCCGTTCCAGTTTTTGATCATCCAGGTAGGTATAGCGATAGACGCCAAGCACATCATCCCAAGTGACTTTACCTTTCAGGCGGGGATTATCGATTTTAAGATCAATATTGCCGCCCTTGTCGCCGGTTTGTGCCTGCACTGCGCCCAACAGCGGACGTAAGGCTTCTTGATAGCCTTTGCGAATCAAATAGTTGCCACTATGCTCAATCGATTGGCCGGGCAATTCAATTTGCATTTTGCGGCGTTCGATCTGAGTCGTGGCCCATTTCAACAGCGCTTCTACTTCGCCGCTTGTCTGATAGGCGCGCGGATCATCGGGGGTGGGCAAGATTATTTTGTCGGCAACTTGGCCCAGTGCTCGCCAATCGTAACCGCCCGTGTTCCATTCTTCTGCCGAAACTTGTTTGGCTGGCTCCACGCGCACACTCAGGAATTTGCTACTCTTATGCAAGCGTTCGGCCATTTGTGTGATCAAGTGCACAAAATCGCCGCGCGCGCTCGGCGCAGCATCTACCCCGCGATAATCGATCACGACACCGGCATAGTTGTTTTGCGCAACTACGCGCTCGACAGCGGCCAATTGATTTTCTTGCAAGCCAGGATCCGCCAACAGATTGTTGATCAAATCGGTGCGTGGCACCCCAGTGGGCATCACTTCGCCTTCCCAGTTGCGCAACTCAGCCAGCGTGGTCGTCCCTGCACTGGCGGGTGGGTTGCCTTCGAGCGCACCATCGCCGCGCAACAAAAGACCCGGTTTGGCCTCAAACGTAACGGCAGCGCCTTGCGGCAATTTCCCATTAACACCCAAATCAGCGGTCACGGCTGGCACGGTGCGTGAAGTCTGCACCACCATAAAATTGGCTGGTACAGAATCCACCCGCGATTCAATTTTATCGTTGCCATCCTTAGAAGCTAACACTGTACTGGGTAATAATTGCCAGGCACTGCCCGTCCATGTATAGAGGCCCAGCGTTTCATAGGGCAGGCTATCGTTGGGAATGGGAACGGTTAAAATCGCCTGGCCGGGGGCGGTACCTTGCTTATCAATGCGATAAAAAGGGCTGCGCGGGATCAAATTAAAATCCTGCATCCGGTTGGCTGCTTCGTAGAGCCGCGAGCCGGCCTGACCAGCCA
Organism: Caldilineales bacterium; assembly: GCA_038225095.1. GTDB lineage: Bacteria > Chloroflexota > Anaerolineae > Caldilineales > Caldilineaceae > JAPLGZ01. The sequence continues at coordinate 14,842 of JBBREZ010000074.1, read as the reverse complement.
GAAAATCGGCGCGGGGTGTACTCTTGATGCTGGCCAGGAAAAAGCCGTTCATCCCTTCTTGGGGAAAGGTGACCAGTGTCCCATCCGGATCAGCAATGGCGCCACCCGAGGAGCCAATGCGCGTGTAGGTGAGCACCTGCAAGCGATCCAATAGGCGGACGGGTGGCAACAAGAGGGCGGCAATCAACAAAGCTGGAATCAGTAGGAACGTGATTAACCAACTTGCCGGCCCTTCCACAAAGCGACCCATACTGCCCGATGATGGCGCCGACCTTGATGGCGAACGCCGCTGTAAATGAGTGTTTTGCATACAGTGTCAACTCCTAGTTGGCGACCGAAATTCTACAGTACTGCAATGAGTGGCGGTTTTAAGCAAGCAAGCGAGTACATGTAGTATAAATTCCATATCTTAGCATAGAGCAATGGCGCGGCAAAAATTGCCTGCGCGTAACATTTTTTTTAGCGCTACTTTAGCGACCAGCGTATGGTCTATGCCGAGCGTACATGCTATACTAATAACTCACCTTACGCACATTCGCGCATGCACATTCTTGTATAATAAACTTGTATAAGGAAAATGAGCCATAGGATACAGGCGAATTTCGCACCCTTTTTTGGATGGTGAGGTGGGTTGCGAATTACCGACTACGTGATCTGAGCTAATAATATCATGACCCTAGAATATAATGATTACGAAGAATACAACGATTATGAGTCCTTGCCAACTCGACCGCGCCGCCGTTGGCTAGAAATAGTATTGCTGACCGGCTTTGTTGTCTGTCTGCTGATCGGTTTGGCTGCTTTGACGGTGCTCCTCGCCCAGATCCGAGCCACGCGTCCCAACTTGGCGGATGATCCGTTGCAGGCGATTCAAACCAAGTTAATCATGCCGCAACTGGCCCTGATGCAATTGGCCGGCGATCCAGTTGATGGCCTGGCCTTTCAAGCCATGAATGCGGGCCAACTGGAGACTAGCCGCGCCATCCTGACCTATAGTGCACAGACTACGCATGCGCAAGCCACGGGCACTGGCGGCATTGACTTGTTCTTGCAACTCGCCCAAGCCTATCGTGATCACAATCAGCCGCTACAGGCTGCTCAACTCTACCGCATCGCCCAGGCAATAACGATTTTAGATCCGACTGCCGGCTCATTTGAACGCAGCCAGGCATTGGTGCAATGCAGCGCCGGCCTGCTCGGTGCGGATCAACGGGCTGCGGCGTTAGACAGCGCTATCCAAGCCAAGCGCGTGGCCGAGCAAGCACCAGATTTGTTACCCGCGCAACGCAGTCAAATTTTTGCGAGTCTACGTCCGCTGGCCACACAACTAGGTGACGTAACGTTTAACAATCAAATCGTCGAGCTGGTGCGTAATCCCTTTTTGAAGCCCAGCGGTTTTATTACCGCCACCAACTGGCTAACGCTGGCCATACCGCTTACCTTTGACGCTACTTTGACGACGGCCATCGCCACCCGCCAACAGCGCGCCCGTGAACTTTCGCAACGCATTCTGTTGACGCAGGGGCTTGACATCGATCCCGAACGCCAAGCGTTGGCCCAGGCATTGGTAGAAGAAGACGGATTGCGCCATAACTATACCGGCAGCGTGCTTTCCACTGGCCTTTCGCTTTCGCAACAATTTTGGCTATTACAAGAACAACGCGACTGGTTTATTCTCAAAGTTCGCGTGGCGCAGAATGGTTTTGGTTTGTCGCTTGTGCCAACTTGGGAAACAAACATTGACACCCTGCGCCAAGAACTTGCCACCGCCACCAGCCGTCTGACCGATGTGCTAAATGCCTTTGCCGCCGCCCAACCCCGCCCCGCCGCTCAGGCGCTGTGGCGGGTCAGCGCGCTAAAGTGGCTGGCCTTACAAACGGAACTGGGTCTCGATCCGAATGCCGATCCCGCTGAAATTGGCGAACGTTTGCGCACTGCGCAGCGTGAACTGGCCCGGTTTGGTAGCGCGCCACCATTCCCGGTGGCCTACATGCCCGCTGCAACGCCTCCAGGATTTCGAATTCAGCCTTTTAATCAACCATAAGGCAAGTCTTAGCCACGCTCTCCCTTTTCCAAGTAGGCTAGATGCATCGCCTGCTTTCGTATCCTGCACCCTATATTTACGCCGTTGCGCTGTATAACGTCGCTCCAGCGGATCGAGTTCCATGACAGTTTTTAAAATTTAGCTTGATGGTGGGACCATGCACGCCTGACGCCGACAAATGCCACGACAGAAGCCGTATTGTATAATTGATAAACTTACTATCGATATAGATCTATGTAAAACTTGACGTACTCCCACGACTAAAGCTCGTGGGATTCTAGGGTCGAGCAGCGCTTGCCGTCTTTCGATGGTCTTCTATCGCCTAACCTAAGAGAAGACGCCCCTTCTCTATGTATGTTTAAAGCAGCATTTAGGTCACGGTCATGGATAACACCACAACCAGAGCAAGCCCATTCTCGTTGGGATAGTTTCAAAGCTTGGTAGATATGGCCGCAATCAGAACAGGTCTTACTCGATGGGAACCAGCGATTAACCAGATGAACGATTTTACCTTTAGTGGATGCAACATAATCCAAGATACCCATGAACTCAGAGCGGGCGAGGTCGCCGATCTTGCGACCCCAAAGCGCTTGCATCCCCTTCATAGACAAGTCTTCAAAGAACAATTGATCGTATTGGTCGGTGAGGCTATGCGCCAGCTTAAAGAACCAATCACGGCGCTTGTTCACGACTCGCTGATAGATACGCGTGACGATGGCTCTGGCCTTGCGCCATCCGCCCGAAAACTTAACCTTGCGGGCAAGATTTTGTTGAGCGGTCTTCAATTCAGCCATCGCTTGACAAAAGTACAACGGGCTTTCAATCTCGCTACCGCTCGATGTCGTGAGGAACGTTTTCAGACCAAAGTCAAAGCCTGCGCTGTTACCTGTCATGACTTGATTGTTTTGGTCGATTTCTTCTTGCGCTACAAAGTAGAGATAGAGATTGCCGAGCGTGTCACGTTTTACCGTGACTGTCTTAACGTCCGTTGGTATATCGCGGGATTTGAAGAACTTATAGACAAGGCCCTGAATCCGAATCTTGTTGCCACCCAACAACTTCCAGCGCGTCTGCTTCAAGGTGAAAGATGGATAGCGCTTGACTTTCTTAAAGCCTGGGGGACTCGTTCTAATCTTGCGCTTAAGATTGCCGAAGAACAGCTTGTATGCCTTGTAGATGCGCTGCACGATGTCTTGAATGGCCTGGGCATCGACAAGGTTCCAAAATTCGTACTTAGGCAACTGCTTGAGCTTGGTGATGTGCTTCATCAACGCATACGCGTTCAAGTTTTTGCCAGTCAACGTGTAATAGCGCTTATGCAACGCGATGCAATGATTCCAGACGATCCCAGAAATGTTGATCCGCTGGTGCAGGTGCTTATTCTTTTTCGACTGGTAAAACTTGAACTTGTACGTTTTGACGATCTGCATAGCCCTGCTTTTGGAGTTCTTCTGTTGCCCAACGTTCAATCAGGTCGATTAATTTTTCACCGGTCAGCGCACTAGAAAGTTTCAACTTCTTTAGCGTTGACCGCCTTATTCTTAGTTGTGAGTATTGTTCGTCCATACGCATAATTGTATAGCATGTATGCGCACTTGTCAAATTTGAACTCGTGGCCGCTTCAGTAGAAGCGTAGTTATCAATATCCCAAACCTATTGGTTTGGCGGCATTCATCCAACGGTTTAAACACGTTGGCTCTCTGCCGAAAAGGATCGTAGATAAAGCGTAGATTTAGGCACTGAAAAAAGGGTTTGACATCTATGCCCATCCAGGCTATACTGTTGTTAGTGCTTTGTTAATCTTAGTCCTTGATCATTATTATTGAAAAGGTTTTGTATCAACGTCGATGTGAGATGTTGTAGTGAACTGCTCAGCTTAGCAGCTCTGTCTAGTATAAAACCCCAGTTTAAAGGTGCAACGATGAGTTATAAGACATCGATTAAGTTAATACGTAGCAAGATTTTTACTGCTAATTTGTGGGCTTAAATATCCAGGCAATCATTGCCTGGATATTTTTTGTTAAATCTAGTTGTTTTTGTAAAGGAGTTCTCTACACAGATTGCTGCGCAGATTTGCATTTTTTTTACATTTTTACTCACTAAGAAAGGATACAGCAATGGATTCCACAGCGAGCAGAATTGTTAAAGCCCGGCAGTATGCAGAAGAACGTGATCAGCGTATCAAAGTTCGGAGTGTTGAGGTAGAGTTGCAGGGTGATAATGGCAACCATTTGATCAGTTATGAAGCAGGTGAATGGGATTGCTCTTGCGAAGAATTTCGCCTGCGTGAGGTCTGCGCCCATGTGATGGCAATCGAAGAGGTGCTCGGCAATGCCGTAGAGCCCGCTTTGTCGGACCAACCTGGCATCCACTCAACCGCCAGCCGCATTGTCAAGGCCCGCCAATACGCCGATGAGCGGGACAAACGTTTTCACGTACACGAATTTGAGGTCGAATTACATGGTGATAACGGCGACCATACCATTACCTATGATGGCGGCTCGTGGCGTTGCTGCTGCGAAGAATTCGCCTTGCGTCACGTGTGTGCGCATGTGATGGCGCTGGAAGAAATCTTGGGTGACGCCGTCGAGCCGGCCATGCTGGCGGTGCCACGGTTGAATTAATCTAGAGCAAACAGAGCAGAATTACATAGAAAGATCAAGAAGAGGCGATTCGTTAGCGCCTCTTCTTTGTTTTGTCGAGCAGGTTCGCTCGTTGCATCGACTTTGGACAGGTATAAAGTAGGAGGTTTGGCGACCGTGAACAATGACCAGAAGCATCGTGTTCCGCTAAACATTATCTACGCTAAAGTTGTAAACAAATTGATCGCAATACCCTTTGGATTTCGCGCGCTGGCTGTGATATGCTGGTAGGTGGTCTAGTCTGTACTAGCGTGTTGTCCATTATTTTTGTTTGCGAAAGTGATCACCTTGTAGTAAGTGATCCTAGATTTACGGAAAGTATAAATTTTGAAACGAACCTGGCAATTATTGATCGGCGTTCTGATCAGCGCGTTTTGTCTTTATCTTGTGGTGCCCAGCTTACATCTGGCCCAAGTAAAGGACACGCTTGGCACGGCTAATTATTGGTGGATTTTGCCCGGCATTCTTGTTTATTTTGTCGGTTTATGGGTGCGCAGTTGGCGCTGGCACTATACGCTGCGCCACTTTAAAGTGATCCCGGTTGCGCGCCTTTTTCCGCTGATTTGTATCGGCTATTTTGGCAACAATGTCTACCCGTTTCGGGCCGGCGAGTTCATTCGATCGTTTGTGCTTAAGCGCAAAGAAGATATCCCAGTCAGTTCCAGCTTGGCTACCGTGATCATCGAACGCGTTTTTGACGGTTTGGTCATGTTGCTCTTTGTCTTCCTGGCCCTTCCTTTTGTGCCAGCTTTGCCGCTCGCCTATCGCAATTCTGTGATCAGCTTGACTGTGTTTCTGCTGGCAGCGACGGCGTTCTTTGTTTGGATGGCTGTCCAACCCCAGCGTATGTCCGTCGTTTACCACTGGCTGGCCGACCGCTTCTTACCCGCGCGCCTGCGTGGCCGCGTCGATGACTTCTATATTCGTTTCATGGCGGGTCTCCAAAGCCTGAGTAGGCCAACCGATGTTTTGATGATCTTTGGGACTAGTATTGTCATCTGGTTGATGGAAACCGTGAAATATTGGTTCGTGATGCATGCGTTTAGCTTTCACGTTAGTTTTCTGGTCTTGATGCTGATGAATGGTCTCGTTAACCTTGCGACTACCTTGCCATCTGCACCCGGCTATGTTGGCACCTTTGACTTACCCGGCATCGGTGTACTGAAGTCGTTTGGGGTTAATGAGAATATTGCCGCCAGCTATACCTTTACGCTGCATGTGGCGCTCTGGCTACCGGTGACTGTTGTCGGCGCCTACTATTTCTGGCGTGAACAATTAAAATGGGATGATTTTGCTCGTGCCCAGCAGCCAGTTGAAACGATAATGTAAACAGAGTGTAAACACACTGTAAGACATTTTTAGTTCGAAATCATATAAAATATTTCAGATGCATCCCAAATGCTTTTTGCGTTTACCATTCATCTGTTCTACATTCATTTTATAGCATAGGAGTACAAGGCATATGAAAAATATTGCGGTAGCCGGTACGGGCTACGTTGGTCTGTCCACTGGAACTTGTTTTGCCGATATGGGCAACAAAGTCACCTGTATTGACATTAATGAAGAAAAGATCAATATGCTTCGTCAGGGCAAAGTGCCAATTTTTGAACCTGGTTTGAGCGAAATGATCGTACGAAACGTCAAAGCTGGGCGTTTACATTTCACCACAAGCTATATCGAAGCCTTAGCCGATGCCGAATATATCTTTATTTGCGTGGGTACACCCAGCGGTGTCGATGGTGAAGCCGATTTGCAATATGTGCGCATGGCGGCGCAATCCGTTGCGCAAAACATGATCCGGCCCATCATTGTGGTTAACAAGAGCACGGTGCCGGTGGGAACTGGGGATTGGGTGGCCGATATTATCAAGCGCAGCCAGCCAGAACCGATGGCCTTTGATGTGGTCAGTTGTCCAGAGTTTACCCGCGAAGGTTCGGCGCTCACTGACTTTATGAACCCAGATCGCGTGGTGTTGGGCAGCAAAAACCCCGAAGCGGCCGAGAAGGTTGCTCAGTTGCACTTGGCGTTGCGCACTCGGATTATTATCACCGATCTGCGCACGGCGGAGATGATTAAGTATGCCAGCAATGCTTTCCTCGCCACTAAGATCAGTTTTATCAATGAGATTGCGGCGATTTGCGAGAAATTGGGAGCAGATGTACAGGAAGTTGCTATCGGTATGGGCTATGATAAGCGTATTGGGCCCGCTTTCTTGAATGCAGGGTTGGGTTATGGCGGCAGTTGTTTCCCCAAGGATGTCAAGGCTTTGGAGCATATGGCCTTGGTGCATGGTTCGCACCCGTCGCTATTGCGCGCCGTGATCGACATCAACCGCGATGCGCGGCGCTGGGCTTTGTTGACCTTGCGTGACCTGTTAGGTGGTCGCCTGGCGGACCGGCGGATTGGTGTGCTGGGATTGGCCTTCAAACCCAATACCGACGATCTGCGCGAATCACCCGCCCTGGATATTTGCCGCATGTTGCAAAATGAAGGCGCGCTAGTGACTGGCTACGATCCCGTGGCAATGGCCGGCGCCGCCCGCATGAATTCTGATCTGCACCTGGCTGAAGATCCCTATGATCTGGCCGAAGGAGCCGATGCCTTGGTGGTTTGCACCGAATGGAATGAATTCAAGCAACTGGATTTGGCCCGCATTAAAAATTCAATGCTACAACCGATTATGGTTGATGGCCGTAATATGTACGAACCAGATAAGATGTACGAATTGGGTTTTCAATATCGTGCGGTAGGCAGAGGGGCAAAATTTACGAATGGCCATTGATGCAGTAACCACTGATCCACGAACGCAAACAACGTTGTCAAATGGCATGCAAGTGATCCTGCAAGAACGGCATGTGGCGCCGGTCGCCAGCTTTTGGATTTATTATCGTGTGGGTAGCCGCAATGAACTGCCCGGCTCGACCGGGATCAGTCATTGGGTTGAACACATGCTCTTCAAAGGGACAGAACAGTTCCCACGTGGGGAATTTGATAAAGCCGTATCACGGGCCGGTGGTGTCTTCAATGGGATGACTTCGCAGGACTGGACCACCTATTTCGAGACTTTTCCTGCCGAGCGGATTGAGTTGGCCCTGCAAGTTGAAAGTGACCGCATGGCTAATTCGATCTTTGATGTCGAAGAAACCGAATCCGAACGCACTGTGATCATCAGCGAACGCGAGGGTAGCGAAAATAACTACTTCTATCTGCTCAGCGAAGAAGTGCAGGCGGTGGCGTTTCAAGTACATAGCTATCACCATCCCATCATCGGCTGGAAAAGCGATCTGCAGACCATTGAGCGTGATGATTTATACCGTCATTACCAGACGTTTTATACCCCGAACAACGCGATTGCCGTAGCCGTGGGCGATTTTGATACCACAGAAATGCTGGCTAAGATCGAACAATATTTTGGGCATTTGCCGTCGGGGCCTGTAGTACCGCGTGTGCGCACCCGTGAGCCGGAGCAACAGGCAGAACGGCGTGTTTTGTTGCGCGGCAATGATTTGACCAGTTATCTGATTATGGCCTTCCACGCCCCCGAAGCCACCCACGCGGATTTCTTCCCGCTGATCGTGATGGATGCTGTGTTGAGTGGCGCCAAGGGCATGGGCTTGTTTGGTGGTGGCGGCAATAACCGCAGCAATCGGCTTTATAAAGCGTTGGTCGATACACAACTAACGGTTGATATCAGCTCTGGCTATCGGCCCACCGTTGATCCCGATCTATTCAGCTTTTACGCTACCGTGGCGCAGGATATCGGGCATCAACAAGTGGAAGATGCGATCTGGGCCGAGATTCACAAAGTTCAGCAGGAAGGCGTCACTACTGCTGAATTGACCAAAGCGATCAAGCAGACCAAAGCGCAATTCGCCTATAGCAGCGAGAGCGTCACCTATCAGGCGTACTGGCTGGGCTTTAGCGAAATTATTGCCGACACAACCTGGTTGGAAAATTGGCTAGAGAAGCTGATTGCTGTCACGGCTGAAGATGTACAGCGCGTGGCCCAGACGTATTTTGCTCGGAATCAGCAGACCGTTGGTTGGTATCTGCCTGAAGAAGATGCAGAAAGTGATTAATTTCATGTGGACTTATGCAAGTTTGCGGTAAAATCCTCATGCTGCATAATTCCTTTCCGATAAGGTAAATTGATGACATTTCAGGACTGTCCGGAACCCGTGGTGGCATAATGGCTAAAATCAATAATTCTATTCCTAATCCGGACAATATCACGCGTGTCGTCTTTGATAACGGCATTACGGTGCTTGTGCGCGAAAACCACGCGGCGCCCGTGGTCGTGATCGAAGGCTGTCTGTTAGTCGGCGCCCTGCATGATCCCACCGGCAAAGCGGGCCTCAGCGGCTTTGTCACCAGCATGCTATCGCGCGGTAGCGCCCATTATGATTTTGATACATTTAACGAAACCATCGAGTCAATTGGGGCCAGCCTGGGCATTGGCAGCGACACGCACACAACCAATTTTAGCGCGACCAGCCTAAGCGAAGATTTTTCGACGATTGCAACGGTGCTGGCCGACATGTTGCGCCGACCCACCTTTCCAATTGAACATATGGAGCGCTTGCGCGGCCAGAAATTGGTCCACTTGCAGGAACGCGAGCAGGACACGCAACAGGTAGCCAGTTTGCGGTTTTATGAAACACTGTATGGCGATCATCCTTATGGTCGCCCTACGTCTGGCTATAAAGAGACAATTAGTATGATTCAGCGCGCTGATTTGATCGATTTTTATCAACAGCGATATACCCCTAATGGCATGATTATCGTGGTGGTGGGTGACATCCAGACGGACACTGTGCTCAATTTACTGCGCCAACAATTTGGTGACTGGCGCGGACCCGTGCCTGACCAAACCGTGCCGCCAGTGCCCACACATGACCAACCCCAACGCCGCATTTACCCGTTGCCCGGCAAGGTCCAATCCGATATTATGGTTGGCTCACTTGCGGTTGCGCGCCATGATCCAGATTTTTATGCCGTACGCGTTGCCAATACAATTTTGGGTCAGTTTGGCATGATGGGGCGTCTAGGCGAAAAAGTGCGTGAAGAACAAGGCTTGGCTTACTATTGTGGTAGCTCGATGGATGCTGAGATTGAGGCTGGGTCTTGGTATGTTAACGCCGGGGTTAATCCTGAAAGCGTACAACAGGCGATTGATAGCATTCTGGCCGAGTTCGAACGGCTAGGTAGTGAGCCGGTTGCGGACGAAGAATTAGCCGATAGCCAGGCTTATATGACGGGCGTATTGCCCCTGACCCTGGAAACGAACGATGGTGTAGCTTCCTCCTTGTTAAGTATGGAGCGCTACGGCTTGGGGCTGGATTATCTGCAACGTTACAATGAATTGATTTATAAAGTCACGGCGGCGGATGTACAAAGGGTGGCGCAGCGTTATCTGCGCGTTGACAATTACACCTTGGTGGTCGCAGGGCCGCCAGACGAGACTCTTCAGAGTGAGAAAGCGTAAAGTGCTTTTATCACAATGTGCATGAAGTTTTGATAAAATTTCCTCTTTGAAGAAAGTAAGCCCCAAAAATTTGGTGAACTTGAAGAAGTTTGGCTTTATTACTCTGACCTGTGAAGCACTGCACTGCATAAGTAAAATGCCAGACTTCTAGGATGACAGCGCAAGGTTCCGCGCAAGGGCGGAGCAAGCACGCCTCGTGCGCATGGTCCGGCATGTAGGCGTGCTGGCTCCGCTGTGGTCTACCGATTAGCAACCTGGCGCTGTCATCCTAGTCTATGACCCATTTTCGCTTATTGTACAGTAATGATCAAGAATTTAGACGCTGCTGTAATTGAGCTATGAACCGTTGGCATCTTGCTTTTGTCACAATTTTAATCTTTGGCGGCGTCTGGCTATGGGCAAGCCAGGTGCCGCTGCTTGCCCAGTCAATCCGCCATGCTCCCCAGCCAGCTATCGATTATCCTGCCCCAGATTTTACCCTCAACACCTTAGACGGTAAAACGTTCAAGCTTAGTGCTCAACGTGGCACGCCGGTGGTGCTTAACTTTTGGGCCACCTGGTGTGGGCCATGCCAGGACGAACTGCCCGCGGTGCAGGCGACCGCAGCCCGCTATGCCAACCAGGTGCAGGTGATCGGCGTCGATCAGGCCGAAGCGCCCGCTGTTGTGCAAGCCTACGTTAAAGAATTTCAGTTGACGTATCCCGTTGTACTAGACAAAGATAACGGCGTTGCCAATCACTATAACGTGAAGGGGATGCCGACCACCTTCTTCATTGATGGCAACGGCGTGATCCGCCATCTGTGGATGGGCGGGATGAATCGGATTACGTTAGCGGAAGGCGTCACGAAAATTTTACGCTGACCTCGTCTTTGCCACGTTGCTCAGTCAATGGCAGGTGGGCGAGACTAGCCAGTAAGACCCAGACGATCATCAAGTCGGGTAGGGCGTAGCTGGCGTCGATCAAACCATGCGCCAAGCCTACTACCACAGCGGCCAACAAGCCTACGCTCAGGATTGGTTCAGCAGAATGTCGTAAATTGCGCCATAATTGGCGAATGGTAATGCCGAAGAAGGCCAATGCCATTCCCAACCCCGGTAATCCCAGCCGTGTCCACCAATCTAATAGCCAATTATGCGGATGGTTGAGATTGGGCTCCTGCCAAGCAATGGGCAAAATATAATAACTGCGAAACGTATAGAGAAAATTATCCGGCCCCACCCCTAGCCACGGATGATCCAATGCCATCTGCCAGGCGCTCTGCCACAGTTGCAAACGGACAAAACCGGTTCCCTGACGAAAATCCAGCAAGCGTTGAAAACGTTCGGTGCCGAGGAAAGGCATCAAGGCCACGATGGCTAAAACGCCCGCCGCCGCCATCCACCCAAGTAGGCGACGGGATTGGCCACGTTGGGTGAGTAGAATCAAACCGCCCCACCATAGCGTCACGAATAAGGCAGGTAAACCAAACAACAAAGCCCCCTTGCTAAAGGTTAACAAGAGAGCACCGGCTTGGAGCACCGTCAGACAACTCCACCATAAACGCATCCGCAGCGCGGGCGTGAACAGCGCAAAGGCCAGCGTCACGGCTATTGTACGCTCCAGATAAAGCGCCAGATTGTTGGGTGAACCATAAAAGGCCCGTACCCGCCAGACGCCCTCCGCCGTAATCAAGCCGGCGCCGCTCGCATATTGCCACAAGCTAACCAGTGTCACCACGACGCTCCCGGCAACCCAGCCTGAAATAAGCCACCATTGATCGGCTTGCTGGTTTGCAGAATTTTGTAACACCCAGATCAGTAATAAGCCAAACAAACCGGCCATCAGAAAGACCGTGCGCCATTCATGGAACGCTAACGCGAAATGATCAGCGTTAAAACTGGAAATGAGCGCCCAACTTGTGATTGCCAACAAAATAACCACGGGCGCAGGGATGGAGTGCGCTTTGGGCGCGGCGTGCGAATTGAGACTCGGCTCCCTATCGTTATTGATCGCGAATAACCAGTGGAGACCGCACAGTAGAATGCCACCCAGAATGCCGACATCAATCAAACTCAGCGCACGATTGGGTAGAATGGGTAAAGGGAAGGCATAGTAGAACGGGAGCGCAAAGAGTAAGGCGCTGAGCCAGAGCACCGGACGTTGGAGCACTGCCCAGGCGAGCCAGGCCAACCCCAGCAAGGTGATGAGCCACTGATGCTGCGCGACGCCAACGACAATCAGGATGAGGCCAGCAATTGCAAGCAAAGGTGCGGATTGTTTCATCCACACGGGTTGAAGTAACCGTGTGAGCTGGGTTGGCACACATTCGCCCATGCTTGTGCGTAATCGGAGCGCAAATTGACTTTTATGCGCCGCAATTACGGCACACCAACCGGCGATGACGAACAAAACTATGCCTGGCCACCGTGGATAGGGCAGCGGCGGCAGGGCATCAATTGCCACCGCGCGCAAGGGACGTTGACCCCAACTCCGCCAGATTTCGACGCGCACTTGATGCGTTTGTTGATCGCCAGTAGTACGCGCAACGTGCACCCATTCCTCGCTCGCGCCGGTTGCGGTCTGTTTTTCCGGCGCATAAAAGGTTCGATAACCGGCCACTGTGCCCTGACTATCGCGATTTCCGGCAATCACGGGCAATAAATTCGCCGGTTGACCGTCAATCGTGACATAAAGATAACCCCAATAATCGCCGACGGCCAGCAACAAATCTAATTCAGAACCGGTATATGCAAAGGTCACCGTACCCGATGGTTCATGCGCTGGGTTGGCCGGTTCGCTGGGATCAGCGCCCGTCTTGTCAACATGCCAACCAGGGCTATAAGTGAAGACCGGACTGTCCATGCTCGCCACGATCCTACTTTGTAGATGTTCGGCTTGGATAGGCCGCAGCGCAAGTGGCGCCGGTCGGTTACTGAGGAGCATGCCCCACCAAGCGCTACCGCCAATGCCGCCCAAGAGGGCAATGATCCAAAGCCACTGGCCGATGCGACTGGGTTTGGCTGGCAGAGACGGTGGCATGATTGGATGCATTGCCCAATCGTATCACTGGCGGCAGGTTAAGACAACTCTGCCGCTCAAGAAATGGCGGGCACTAGCTAGTGCCCGCCATTTCTTGAGCGGCAGTGGAAAGTCAAATCATATTATCTCTTAAGCCTCACTGGAATTAAGTGGGGGCGAGTGCGCTGCACGGCGGCCTAATCTTTCCGCTGTACACCTATTATCATCCGCCGTGCGTTGCACCCAATCAGGTAATGACAGTGATAGTTAGGGTGGGGTTTCCCGCTCCTTATGATTGATCAGCGGCAAGAAAATGTGTTGCTCTGCCGTTTTCTGTTCGTGCAGGTTGGAGCAAGGCAGCCACAACTTTGCCTGCCTTTTTGGCATTATCCAAGCGTTTGCCTTCACCGATCACGTTCTCGGTAGTCATCGAACCGCTGGCGTCAAAGCGGTTCGCAACGTCGCTGTCCGCGCCTAGGTCGGCATACCCTCCACAAATTCACTGACATCGAGATAGTGGGGCTTCAAATAGCCGTAGACCCTATTGTGTGTTAGATCACAGTTGCCCAGACTGGTTGACAAATGACAGCTTTAGGATTAGAGTTTGCGGTAAATCCATAAATAAATAAGGAGAAAAACATGATGGAACCCGAATTGATTGCCGATTATCAATGTGTCACCGGCGAGGGCCCGCTCTGGCAGCCCGACGAACAATGCGTCTACTGGGTTGATATTCCCCTCGGGCGCATGTTCCGTTATGATCCAGCAACAGGCAAACATGAACAGTTTTATGAAGGCGGCGTGATCGGTGGTTATACGCTCCAGGCCGATGGATCGTTTCTACTGTTTATGGACAAGGGTGCGATCAAAATCTTGCGCAATGGCAAGCTGATGACCGTGCTGGATGGCATCCCTGGCGAAGAAGCTTCGCGCTTCAACGATGTGATTGCAGATCCGCGTGGCGGTGTCTTTTGCGGTACGATGCCTTCCCCAGACAGCTTGGGCCACCTCTATTATCTCAGCCCAGAAGGCCAGATCACCAAGTTGATCGATGGGATTGCTATCTCGAATGGCTTCGGTTTTACCCCTGATCGTAAGCAATTGTATTACACGCTTTCGCATCCCAAGCGGATCTTGCTCTTTGATTACAATCAGACCACAGGTGCGCTGGCGAATCAACGGGTCTTTGTTGATACAACCGGCGAAGACGGCGTGCCCGACGGAATGGCCGTGGACGCTCAGGGCGATGTCTGGTCGGCGCGCTGGGATGGTTGGCGGTTGACGCGCTACAACGCGATGGGCAAAGAATTGCAACGGGTCCAATTCCCGGTTAAGAAAGTTTCCAGCGTCACCTTTGGCGGGCCAGACTACACGGATATGTATATCACCAGCGCAGGCGGCAACGACAAAGTCGAAAATGGGCCAGGCGCAGGCGCGCTCTTCCGCTTGCGATTGGGTATCAAAGGCCAACCACCGTATCGATCGCACGTTGGGTTGGCAAAGTAATAAGGACTATCGCGCCCAGGGGGCTCCCGAAAGGCGCAAAGGGCGCAAAGAAAAACAAGCAAACCGGTATTAACTTTGCATTCTTTGCGCCTTTCGGTAGCCCCTGGGCGCGACTTGCTTTTGTTTGTATAAGTCCTCCATGATTAGAAAGGAACACACTCGACG
>JBBREZ010000073.1:0-18433 GCA_038225095.1 Caldilineales bacterium | reverse complement strand
CATATAGGGGGTTGTAGCAGGAAATCCACCACTACGTAAAATGTTCATAGTCGTGTATTCCGCACTGGTGAAGCAGCATAGGCTAACCTGAAAGTCGTAGAGACAATTGCATCAGTAACACGAGTACACCATAACTACGCTTCTACTGAAGCGGCAGACACGAGGACACTGTCAGGTAAGTTGTGATAGAAATTTTTCGGCTTGATACGCTGGCAGTGCTGATACTCTAAACTATCATAATTTCGCTGACAGTGTCCTAGGATGACAGCGCAAGGTTCCGCGCAAGGGCGGAGCAAGCACGCCTCCTGCGCATGGTCCGGCACGCCTACGTGCCGGCTCCGCTGTCATCCTAGGACCTACGCAGAAATGAATTTCTACCAGTCATACTGACACGATAGTTCGTGTCCCTACCGGGAGAAGGTGCGTAAGCCCTATATACAAATTTTTTGCCTTTTAAGGCGGGTTCGCGCCAAGCTTTGCGAAAAAAGTCTGGAGTGAATCCGCTTCCGCAGCGGCATTTTGATAAGGCCGAACGGTTGCCAGGGCATGCTCTGTAACCGGGTCATAGCAGTGTGGATCGGTGAGTAAGCTCAACAAAACGTCTTCTAAAGTCTCACCTAGCTGCGGCAAATTGCCATTCTCGACCAATAGACAGTTCTGCGCTTCGCCTATGCCCCGCATATAGGCATGACCACCCACCGCGGCATAGCCCACCACCAGGCAACCGCACGCCATGGCCTCCAATATCGAAATATGCAACCCTTCTTGCAGGGTCGTTGCCAGGTAGATGGTGGATGCCCGCAAGTGCTGGGCGTAAATTGCTTCATCCAGCCCGCGCAAAGGTAGCCAGGTATAGGTCGCCAAGGCTGGATGGCGGCGCACCAAAACGCCGTGCAGCCATGCGCCAGAATTATCCTTGCGCGTCATATAAGCAATCTGGGGTTTTTTCTGCGCAGGTTGATAAGCATAGAGTTCCACATCCACATACTCATGGATCAGGGTCACGTTGATGTCCATGCTCCATTCGAGCGTCCGTTTGATCACTGGTGATACGGTCATCACCTGCTGGATGCCATAATCTTGCCACCGTCCACCTAGCGGCAGGCGATGATAGGTCGGTGCCCAACTCAGCGCGATCACGACGCGCTGTCCCGCAAAATGTTGCGTCTGGCGGATGAAGTCGAGCATCACTTCGGGGATCACCAAAATATCGTCCGCCCGCAATTGCGGGCGGTCCTCCAAAGCGATCACAGGGACCTGGATGCCGTGCCACATCAGGACAAAGCCCGTTTTTTGATGAACAATCGCGGCGTCGAAGCCCAACTGGCATAATTGCCGAACATGGCGGTAGAGCGTCTTGGTGCCGCCGGAAGGTTGGGGAAAGTCAGGACAAAAGTAGAAGATTCTGGACACTATGCCTTTTCGACCATTTCTTGTAAGCGAGGTAGTTTGGCCGCTTGAATAATAAGGCGTAAGGCTTCATTGACTGCCTCATCATCTGGAAATGCCTGAGCAACGTCTGGGGCTAGCACAACCAGATTTTTGCCTAGGCGGTTTTCCGGCGTGTATCTGCCTTTTGGCATAACGGGCAGCTGAGAAAGCTCATATCCCTCGTTCAACTCATAATCGTCAAAGTCCAGCTTCGTAGAATTTTCGTTCACGATTCGTATTCGCCGGGTACATTCTTGATTTCTCGCAACGTTTGCGGAATGACGTAAACGTTGTAAGTGGTCACGTCAGTTCGTCGCGTACAGCTTGCTCACGGTTGCCACCAGCCGCTTGTAATTCGGCATAAGCCTCCTTGAAAATTTGCCGGTCTTCCAACGCTTCCCACTCATCGGCATCAATCAAAGCGAAGCGTTTTTCCTTGATGGTTACATATTGAACAGCTTGGACGACTTCTAATGCTGTCATGGTTAATCATCTCCTTTGCTTTTACTGCTACCGCCTATTATAACAGAAAAGTCGGATGTTGTGCATCCGACTTTTCTGCCACGGGTATCTCTCAGGTTAGGGGCAGATAGCGTGCAGCGCACTGGTCATCACCTGATCGGATCAACCAGATCGGCCTGACCAGTGCAATGCACTCAGGTTGGTCGCGCCCAAAATGAAATACACCTCACCTTTTTGCCGCCGCGCTGCCTAGCGGGCCTCGGCCAGCACGCGCATCACACAATCCTCGCGTGCCAATGCCTCTTGACGTAACGCTAGGCCCAGTCCAGGCCGGTTGGGCGCGTGCATGCGGCCATTTTCTACCACAAAGGCATGATCGACCAGATCTTGGTAATAACCAAGCGTGTAGGAACGTACAATTTCTTGCATCCAGGTAGTGGTGCAGTGGACGGCCAGGTGCAGCGCCGCCGCCAACGTGACCGGCCCCGTACAATCGTGGAAGATCACGCCCATGTTCGCGGTTTCGGCCATGTTGGCGATCTTACGTCCTTCGGTAATGCCGCCCGACCAGGCGACATCGGTCATCACCACATCGCAGGCATTGGCTTGCATTAACTCTTCGATAGCGTAGCGGTTCATCAGCAATTCGCTGGCGCAGATCGGTGTACGCGTGGACTCGCGTAACTTGGCCAACGTGCGCGGGTTGTCCGGCTTCATCAGATCTTCGAGCAAGGCCGGCTTATACGGCTCCAACGCTTCGGCAATCCGCCGCGCTGGTTGCAACGCCCAGTACCCATGCCCTTCTAAAATTACTTCCATCTCCAGACCCACGGCATCGCGAATTTGCTTCCACGGGCGCAAACCTTCATCCAACTCTTTCCAGGAAATCGTCTGGCCGCGATTCGCCAGCGCAAACGGATCAAACGGCCAAATTTTCATACCCTTAATGCCCATGTCGAGCAGCGACTTTGCCAGTTTGCCAGCGTCGTCGTGCCAAGCTTCAAAGTCACGATATGGCTGGGCAAGCACTGGCGCATTCGTACGCGCCACGCCGGGCGTCCCTTGCGCATAACCGGCCGAAGCGCAGGTGTTGTAAACTAGCACACCATCCAGGTGACTGCTGCCACCCAACATTTGCCAGATTGGTTGATTGGCATGTTGGCCTAAAACATCCCACAGCGCAATGTCCACGGCAGAAAGACAGCGCATTTCCAGCCCCTTGTTGCCATAAACGTGCGAACCATCATAGGCGCGCCGCCAGAATTCTTCAATTTGGAGTGGGTTCGCGCTCAGCAACTGGGGCGCCAATACTTCTTCGATATACGTGGTCACCGAGCGCGGCGTGTAATACGTCTCGCCCAGGCCAATTAGTCCGCTATCCGTGTGAAGTTCGAGAAAAGTGATGTTGGGGAAATTTGCAAAGTGGATCGTACGAATTTGCTGAATTTTCATGATTTGTGAATTCCTCTGTGTACCAGGTGGTCATAGGGCAGTGCGCTTAGTGACTTGCGCCAAGCAAACACGGGTGCCTGCTTTTGTATCACAGGATCTTCACTTCGAGCAACCGGCTCGTCTCCGCGTTTTGCTAGAACGCGACCGTGAATCCAGAATTGATGATCAATTCTGTTCCCACGGTTTAAAGTCGGTGTAATGGCTAAATTACCCCTCCCTTACCAAGGGAGCGGGAGCCCTTTGGGCGCGGGTGGGGTAAGCCCTTTTTGCATACTAGCGCACAATCATTGGCAAGAACAGGTGAATACCTTGCGGCCTGGCTAATTCAAGCTGCTCAAGTTCGCGCAGTGTTTCCGAATAGTTAACATCATCGGGCACTTGCATGTCCTCAGCGGCGGCGGCCAAGTTTTCATCGACTTCCTGCGCAATCATCGCTTCGCTGTACAGCGTATCACTGGCGTCTACTGTGTCAGCATCGGCTGCCTTCACGGTTACTGCCTTGGGCGATGAGAAGGGCGACGTGTTGTTGGCACTGTCCAGTGCGATCGCTGTCAGTGATCCTTCCGCTGTATTATCATTGGCGGGTAAAGTTAAGCTAAAAGCGCCACTGCTGTTGGCTGTAGTTGCGCCTTTATAAATTTTGCCTTCGCTGTCCAAATCGCGATAAAGCTCAATGCGGGCGCCGGCTTTGGCCGTGCCGGAGACTACGGTGCCTTTGACGCTGCTGATCGATGGTTTCACCAGAGAGCTGGTGGCGCTCTTGTCCACGCTAATGCCCAGTTTGCTGTTGCTCGTAATGCTGTTCTGGCTCACCCAATTGCGCTTGGAATCGACACCCTTAATATACACGCCGTTGCTAAGATTACTTTCCACGATATTAGTCGTTACTTGCGTGTCAGTCGCCATCACGATCAAGGAGATGCCGTTGAGCTTATTACTTCTGATGCTGTTTTGTGTAATCTGATTGGCATGGCCGGGTGTATCGACCGCGGGCACCATTGGTGTCTGCCCCGGTGCAGGAGTAGACAATGGGCCCCCAAGCACGTAGAGACCATCGCGGACATTGCCGATGATCGTGTTCCCTTGCAGGCGGTTGCCGCCCGTGTTGATGTACAAACCGTAATCACCATTGTTACTGATCGTGTTGTTGAGCAAAACATTGCGGTCAGCGCGTTCGTAGAGGTTAACGCCATATTTTGTATTGCTGATGATCGTGTTGCTCTGAATCACATTATCAACGGCCAGAGCATCAAAGACATCGGTCGGATCATAGACCGCATTGATGCGCAAGCCATAGCGCTTGTTGCTACGCAGGATATTGTTCGTAAGCGTATTGCGCGATGATTCGTAAATCGCCAGGCCATCTTCGGCGTTGCCATAAATTTCGTTGTTGTAGACTTGGTTGTCATCCGAGCCGCGGTCGAGCATCAAGCCGTGACCTGCATTGTCGTGCATTTTGTTATCGTGAATGCTGTTATTGGTGCACCCGCGTGACAGGATTAAGCCATGATAGCCGTTGTTATAAAACTCATTATTGGCGATTTCCATGTTGGTTGAGTAGTCATGCGGATCGAAGCCATAGTAGATGTTTGCATAGACTTTGTTGTTGGTGAAGACCATGTTAATCGTTTGATAGGTGTAATTACCATAGTAATTGTGGTGCACCAGACTATTGACGATGCTGCCCGTCGCTTTCGTGCGCGGATCACTGGGCGTTGCGGCGAGTCGCCAGGCCAACCCACTTGGCTCGCCTTTGCCAATTTTGGCATCTGGGAAACCAGGATTCGCTTCGTACCAGCCTAAATAAGCGGCTTCACTGTCAATAATATCCATGCGCGCCCCGTAAAGCGCGGCCAGATAGCTGCGGCCATATTGATAGCTCGTGTCAACCGTGTTGGCTGGCGTATTCCACGAATTTACCTTGATGCCTTTGATTAAAAGCTGGCCGCCACTCACAACGACTTTAGAATATTTCTTAGTTTTGGCGCCAGTGAGAATGCTTTCCAGGCGCAGCTCCGTAACGGTGGGATTGGTGACTTCTAATCGCGTGTTTTGATAGATGATTAGATTAACTTTAACAAGCCAAATGCCGTTGCCTAGATCGGCAATCAGGGCTGGCTTGTAGAGGATCGCCGCCAACTGTGGCAGCGTAATCACCAGTTTGGGGGCATCTGGATGAGATGGATAACCGACATAAGGGGCTTCGGACGCAATTGTCGTGCTATAAGGGCGACCCAGATAAACCGTATTAGACGAAGCACTATACCGCACCGTAGGTAATTCCTGTGCTTGCACTGGATTAACATGGAAAAAGTTGTTGTATAAAATCGCACAAAATAGTGTGGCAATCACCAGGGTAAGACTAAAAACACGATATCGGATCAAACGACATCGGATCAAACGATAGCGGGCCAAGCGGTAGGGCTGAGATGGCATAAATTCTCCTTGGGGGCAAACATATTTGTAAAACTTATTTCAAATTACAAGTTAACTAAGCTAAAACAGTGTTAACTCTATGTTATCAACGGCTTGCAATCAGCTTGCGATTTAAACTTGCCCGGTTTTGGATTAGATTCGACCGTGAATTAGTCAATTTTGCGCGTACCAGCTTGACTTTTAGCGTTGTTCATATGATAATAGGTCATCCAAATTAATTTAGATGGTATAAAAAATATAGATGCCTAAAAATAGATGACTCACGAAAATAAACTAGAAGAGCTTGAACCAGCAAAAGAGCTTACCGTCACTCGCCTCGAAACGTTGAAAGTTATTTCCGATGCGTTGCGCTCACGCATTTTGGATTTGTTGCGCGCTGAAGCTCAAACGGTCAAACAATTGTCGGTTGCGCTAAATAGGCCGCCTAAAAAACTCTATTATCATATCAACCTGATGGAGCAACATGAATTGATTCGAGTGGTGAGCACACGCATTGTCTCTGGGATCATCGAGAAGCAATACCGGGCGACGGCCTATCTTTTTTGGTTTGACAAAGAGATTTTTGCCTCAACTACAGCTGATGAAAGTGGTTTACCGCCGGGCACGGCGCTGCTCTTTGATGTAACCAAAACGCAGCTTGAGCAGAGTTTCGAAAACAAGCTGGTTGACTTGGCCGAGGACGCACCCATCCACCGTCGGCTATTGAGCGCCTGGACGATGACACGCATGCCGCCAGCGCAGATCGAGGCGTTTTATACTCGTCTGGAAGCTTTATTGGTCGAGTTCGCCAGCGGTGAACAAGATCCCAAAAATGCCAACGCGCAAGCGTATCGCCTGTTTTTGACCATGTTTCCTGTGCGCCGTTATCCCGAGGCAACTGAGCGCGACCAAGTCTAGCGTGTAACGGGCCGGGGACAGACAGGACAATCAAGCTTGCTATATCCCTCGATCTGTGCCCCGTCTGTCCCCGGCCCGTTGGACCTGATCTCTACGTAAATCCTAATCCAGTAAATAGGAGGCAATTATGCAAACCAAGCTGACCAATGCAACAAAACCACCAAGCGAACTCAACCTGGATTTTTGGAAATTTTGGGCAGGACAGACGATCTCGAATTTGGGCAGTTCGTTTACGGCTTTCGCCTTGCCACTGCTCATCTACAAGCTAACCGGCTCTGCCCTGAATTTGGCGCTGGCCAGTGTCGCCGCTTTCCTGCCCTATTTGCTGTTTGGTTTGGTGATCGGCGCCTGGGTGGATCGGCTCAACCGTAAGCGCCTCATGATCGCCGTGGATCTGATCAATGCGTTGATGGTGGCCTCCATTCCGCTCTTGGCGATGTTCGGGCTACTTTCGATCTGGTGGATTTATGCTGTTGGTTTCGTCACTTCCACGATTGGCATTGCTTTTCAGTCGGCTGAGTTTGCGGCCATTCCGAGTTTGGTTAAACAGGCTGACCTGGTGACGGCGAACGGGCGCATCCAGGCCAGTTTTTCGGCAGCCCAGGTCGCCGGACCATTACTTGCCGGCGTTTTAATTTCCTTCATGCCACTTTACGACATTCTATTCTTTGATGCCCTCTCGTTTGTTGTTTCTGCGCTTTCGCTGGCGTTGATCCGGCAGGGTTTTAATCGCGAAGCAGCCGGCGAACGTACAACCAGTATTCGCCAGGATGTGATGGAAGGATTGCGCTATGTGATTGGCCATCCGGTGCTGCGCAATATTTCGCTGATGATGGCGCTGGTCAATTTTGTGGGGAGTACGACAAATACACAGTTGGTTTTGTTCGCCCAACAACGCCTGCATGCCAGCGATGCGCAAGTGGGTTATCTGTACTCGGCGGGCAGTTTAGGCATTGTGCTGCTGGCCTTGTTGGCGGGCGTATTGCGGAAGTGGTGGTCGTTTAGCACCGTGGCGCTGGGGGCGCTGATGGTGAGCGGCCTGCTCCAAATCGCCTTCGCGTTGACGACTTTTTACTGGGCGGCCGTGGTGCTGTGGGCGTTGTACTGTGGGCTGGGCATTCTCTTTAATATCAACACTGGCAGTTTGCGCCAGGCAATTGTGCCCAACCACATGTTGGGCCGTGTGATAAGCATTGCTGGCGTGCTGGCTTGGTCGGCCATTCCAATCGGCACCTTTCTCGGCGGTCTGGCAATTGAGAAAACCGGCAACGTGGCGCTCGTCTATACGGTGATCGGCGTGATAGTCTTCCTGATCCCGCTCTGCTTTTGGTTTACGCCCCTGGGCCATGCCGACCGTTATTTGCCGCAGCCGGCTGCAGTGAACACCAAGGACGCCGCGCAACCGGCAATCGTCTAATAGCGAAGGTAACAGGTAACAGGTAACAGATAATCGTGTTACCTGTTACTTGTTACCTGTTACGCAAACAACGACGTCATATGCCGCGCTTCCAGCATATTCTTCATCTCGGCATCGTCTGTGCGTTTTTGGAAACGGCTGGCGGCGTCAAGCACCTTGGGCAGCAGATGAATATCACCTACGGTGTTGAGGAAAATATTGGGTCGGCCTAGCACCCAATGGACAGTGCGGTCGATGTCCGCCTGCTCGGTCAACGGTTCGTACCAGACGCTAGAGGTCGGCTCCTTGCTGCCCCATGGGCCAACGGTAATCGCCTTAATCGTCTGCAAGGCCACATTGCGCGCTTGGCATAGCTTGGCCAACGTTTCAAAATCCTCGATGTATTTACTGTTTTGTTGCATCACGAAGTTATAGGGCAAAAGCACCGAATCAAAATCAAAATGGGCCAGGCTGCGCTGATGAAAAGCCGGAATGTTCAAGCCGTGGCCCGTCACGCCGATAAAGCGCACTAGACCTTCGCGCCGGGCTTCGAGCGCGGCCTCGAGCGCGCCATTTTCACCCATCGCCGTGTCCCATTCATTCGGATGGCCTAAGTTGTGCAGTTGAATCAGGTCAAACGAGTCAACGCGCAGTCGTTCCAATGAGCGATGAATTTCTGCGCGTGCCTTTTCATAGGTGCGCTCGCCGGTCTTGGTCGCCAGGAAAAAATCCTTGCGATGCTGGGCCATCCACGGCCCAATCCGCAATTCCGATTCGCCGTAGCTAGCGGCCGTATCAATGTGATTGACGCCATACTTCAGCAACACATCCAACGTCTGATCCGCCTCAGCCTGGGTGACGCCACCCAACGCCGCCGCCCCAAAAATCGTGGCGCTGCTCATATGGCCCGTGCGGCCAAAAGGTCGTTTTTCGATCATGGTAAAAGCTCCTTTACAAACTATTCATCAGAAAAATCAATTTTCATCTCGCGCAAATTGATAATAGCGTCTATTTACATTTTCATATTCAATGGTTACGGTTATGAACGGCAGCTTCCCCTTCACCAATAGCTCTATAGCCGGTTCGGATGCCTAACCTTCTGTGTACACGAATATCAAGTTCTTCCCGACCGGTATGGACGAAATAGAATTCGCGCTGCGGGAATTGTTGATGCAATTGCCGATAACGTTGCATGGTGGCACGCCCATCAGGGTAAGGTTCAATCATGACAAGCTGATCTAAATATCTTTTACAGTCAGGAGTTGTATGTGCTTCTAATGCCTCAATTACCAACCATTGCGTAGGAAAAACTGTACGAATTTCAGACCAAAGCATACATTCTCCTTTGATTTTTTCCGCGATCCAATCCTTTACTTTATGAACGTGTAGGCCACCGCCTGTGCCGCTTCATAGACCTGGCGTACAGATATGTTATGTTGAACGGCCAATTGTTGACAATCGTCAAATTCTGGTTTAGCGCCTGCAACTTGATCGCCGATCCACTTAAGCTTAACCTGAACTGTACCGTAGGCAGTTTGTACGCTGGTAAACTCGCGGCGGGCTTCGTGGCGATGCACATGATGAACGCGCACGCCCAGCGTCGTCGTTTCGCGCAATAACAAGTCGGCCAGCGTATTTTCTTTGGCCGCCGCCGCTAACACGCTCAGCAGCACGCCTGGACGGCCTTTCTTCATCTGGATTGGGGTGGTCCACACGTCAAGCGCACCAGCGGCAAACAAGTTTTGGCTGATGGCCGTATACCATTCTGGATTCATGTCGTCAATGTTGGTTTCAATTTGAATGAGTTGGCCGCTGTCAATGGCTTCACCCAGCCAAAGCCGCGCCACATTCGGCCAAGCAAAATCCTTCTGGCCCGTGCCCATGCCAATCCGTTGTAACTGCATGCGCGGCTGTGTAAAGGTGGCAAATTCAGCCAATAAGGCCGCACCCGTTGGCGTGACGAGTTCACCCGTGCCGGGTGCGGGTCGCGTCGGCGCTTGGGCCGCGGCTAGCAAGCTCAAGGTGGCGGGCGCTGGCAAGGGAACCCGACCATGCGCCGTCATCGTCCAGCCTTCGCCCAGTGGCACACCGGAAGCATAGAGCCGTTCGATGCCCAGGGCATGCAAACCGGCGCAGACGCCGACAATGTCGATGATCGCATCGAGCGCACCGACTTCGTGAAAGTGGATTTCCTCGACGGTGCTGCCATGCACGCCTGCTTCTGCCTGCGCCAGCCGCGTAAAAACCGCAATCGCACGGTTCTGCACTGCTTCTGGCAGCTTACCCGCTTGGATGATCTCGCGCACATCGCTCAGATGGCGCTGTTGGTCACCCTCGGCTGTGCTAACATTCACCAAAGTAGCCCGCAGCGCCCCGCGCATGACCGATTCAGCTTGCACCGACCACAGACTGGCTGGCAGCGCCATTTGTTCAATTGTAGCCCGTAAAGCAGCTAAGGGCCAACCGGCGTCGATCAGGCAACCTAAAAACATGTCACCCGAAATGCCAGACGGCATATCTAGATAAGCAATCATGCAACAAGCAGCTCCGTCAACGGAATCACGGTGGCTTGGGTGCTATTGTGCGCACTACCGTTCAGTGAGCCAGTGCGGAAACCAGCCAGGTCAAGCGTCACAAAGCGATAACCGGCGGCGCGCAGACCAGTTACAATTTGCGTATGACATTCAATCGCCCGCGCAAAGTCTTCCTTTGGCAATTCTAGCCGGGCAACTTCATTGTGATGGCGTACGCGAAACTGCCGAAAACCCAATTCAACCAGCACATCTTCGGCGCTTTCGATCTGGCGCAGCAATTCTGGGGTGATCGGCGTGCCATGCGGCACGCGCGATGAAAGACAGGCCATGGCCGGTTTATCCCACACGGGCAGCCCCAACTCATGCGCCAGTTCGCGCACCTCTGGTTTGCTGATGCCGGCTTCGATTAACGGCGAACGGACCCCACGTTCACGCGCCGCCTCCATGCCCGGCCGGTCATCGCCCAAATCGCTGACGTTGTTGCCATCCAGCACTACTTGCCAATTTTCATTGACCAATATTTTCTTTAACTGGTCGTGCAATTCCGATTTACAGAAGTAACAGCGATTCGTCGGATTGGCGGCATAGCTGGCATCGCGATATTCTTCGGTATCAACTAAGCGGTAAGGGACACCGATCTGCTCGGCCAGTTTGATCGCATCGCGCATTTCGCGGGTCGGATAGCTGGGCGAGACGCCAATGCAGGCCAGCGCCTGATCCCCCAATTCGCGATGCGCCACCGTCATCACCAGGGCGCTGTCTACCCCGCCCGAGTAGGCAACCAATACAGAGCCACACTCGTGCATAATGGCGCGCAGTTTGTTTAATTTTTGTTCTAATTCTAGAGCTAGCATAACTTCCGTCCTTCTTGCAGAGCGGTAGACAGGTAGAGCGGTAAACAGGTAAACAGGGGAATGTTATCCGTCTACCTGTTTACCGCTCTACCTGTCTACCTGTTTACTCTGTCATCATTTCGTTTTCTCAGCGCTTGTAATTCGATTGTTGATCAGCGCTGCCATGAAGCCGGCGCCAAAGCCGTTATCGACATTGACCACCGCCACCCCAGATGCGCAACTGTTGAGCATGGCCAAGAGCGCCGCCAGGCCACCAAAGCTGGCCCCATAGCCAACCGATGTCGGCACCGCGATCACGGGGGCATCGGTCAAGCCGCCCACCACACTCGCCAATGCACCCTCCATGCCAGCAAAGACGACTACTACGTTGGCCGATTGCAAGGTGGACACATGCGGCATCAACCGGTGTAATCCGGCTACGCCAACATCAATGATGCGAATAGGTGTATGGCCCATCAAATCGGATGTTAACGCGGCTTCTTCTAAAACCGGTAAATCGCTAGTGCCGGCCGCAACAAAGACAACGCCCTTACGGCGAGCGATTTCCGGCGCCCGATCCAGCCAGATACAGCGTGACAATGGGCTATAATTGAGATCCGAGACGCGTTCACGAGCCGCCACGTAATGCGCCGATGTGGCGCGAGTCGCTAACAAACGCGGCCCATGCTTGGCCAACCGGCTTGCGATTTCCGATACCTGTGCGGGAGTCTTGCCCGCACAATAGATAACTTCGGGGAAACCCCAGCGCAGGCTACGATGATGATCCAATGTGGCAAAGCCAATATCTTCGAAGGGTAGCGTGCGCAACGACGATAGCGCATCATCGACGCTTTCTTCGCCCTTGGCCACCGCTTCCAGCAGACCACGCAGTACATTTTGATCCATATTGATTCGTCTACCTGCCCTTTAAGTGCCAACTACCAACGATATTGATGGGGGCCAAAATCAGCTTCATAGAACGGTGATACCATCCGTCCTGGCGGGACAAGTTGGTCAATTGCTGCGCAATCAGCCGTGGTGATCGTCACCGGTAACGCCGCCAAATTATCTTCTAATTGCTCCATCGTGCGCGGGCCAATGATTGGGCTGGTGATGCCGGGTTGTTGCACACACCAGGCCAGCGCCAGTTGCGACAAGGTGCAATTTTTGGCCGTTGCCAGCGGTTGTAGTCCTTCAATCACATCAAAAACATCCGCCACCATGCGTGCCTTCAAGCGTGGATTATTCTCAACATCCGCAAAGCGGCTATCGGTGGGCGGCGGCGCGTTGCGCGTATATTTGCCGGTCAACAAGCCACCCGCCAACGGGCTCCACGGAATCAGCGCCATGCCATAGGTGCGCGCCATCGGGATCAACCCGCGCTCAATCCGTCGATCCAGGATGTGATAGGGTGGTTGTTCACAAATGAAACGGTTTAAGCCCAACTCTTTGGAAGTCCACAGTGATTCGACTACCTGCCACGCTTCAAAGGTGCTGGTGCCAATGTAGCGCACTTTGCCCGCGCGAATCAAATCGTCCAGGGCGCGTAACGTCTCATCAATCGGAATGTCTGATTGGGGGCGATGAATTTGATACAGGTCAATATAGTCGGTTTGCAGGCGGCGCAGGCTAGCTTCACACTGCGCGATAATGTGGCGGCGACTGTTGCTCTGCATATTCGGGTCGTCATCGGCCATAACGCCGTGTACTTTGGTGGCGAGCACAACGCTTTGGCGTTTCCCATTGCGCTTGAGCGCTTCACCAGTGACTTCTTCGCTACGGCCACTGCTGTAGACATTCGCTGTGTCCAAGAAATTGATCCCAGCCGCTAGGGCGCGGTCAATAATCGCGTACGAATCTTCGGGGTTTGTTCTGCCGCCAAACATCATACAGCCCAGACAAAGTGGGCTGACTTTGACGCCGGTGCGGCCAAGGGCTCGATATTCCATTTGGGTTGACTCCTCGTTTGATGCATGAAAACGCTGGATTCGAAATCGCAATGCTAAACTAGTTTACCACATAATTTTGAATTGCTCACGTAACCGACTCTCATCCTCTCATCTAATATGGGCTTATGCTAGTTTATTTTACAGGTTTAGCGCGTAATATGTTTGATATTGTTGGCAAAACAACATGTTTATTCATTTAAAAATACTAAATCAGATAATCAAACATTTATTTTGGCCATCTAGAATTAATAAGTGCTAAAAATTGAATATTAGATTATTTTTATGATATTCACCTGAAATATTACCTATTTTGCCGAGTTTTTACGCGTTTTGCACGATTATAGAGCAAAACAACTAGCATAAGCCCATAATAGAGAAATCATTTCTATGAGCCCTATTTGTTTTATTATAAGCAGAAAAATAATTCGGCTTTTTGTACCTCTGGACTTGCGCAAATGGTCACTGGCCCTGTCTAATACCCTCTGATTAATAACAAGCGGGCCCGATATCATCGGGCCCGCTTGTTATTAATCAGTTGTTTCCCTTTTTATTATTTGGTCACAGCCGGTAAGAATACACGTTCAGTGCTACTATCCATTGGTTTCATCTCGCGCCATGTCTGACCACCGTCCTCGGTTCGCAGGAACGCGGTATGGAATTCACAATGGAACGTATCATCTGCTTCACTCTTTGAGCCGCTGCATGTGTTAGATGCCGTTTGCACCCAGCCAATGGTTGGCGTGGCAAAATCAAGCGCAACAATTGATGAAGACTGACTGGCGGCGGATGCACGAATACTATTCGTGGTTCTGCCACCATCTGCTGTGGTCAAGAATTCATCTGTTCCGGCATTAGATACCAGCCAGTTTTGCATATTAAACACTTTGACGGGGACTTTAGCGCCCGGGGCAGCCGATGACGTAATAGCCACTGTTGTCGCCAGATTCCAAGCTTGTCCACCATTGTGGGTAGTGTACAACTCGATGCGAGAATGATCTGGACTAGCAACGGTGATAGGGAGCACACCTTCTTGCGCATTTTTAAATGTCGGTAAATCGTAAAACAGTGACTGTACACTATTGCGTTCCGCTGCCACCGGTTGCGCTGTCCAGGTGCGACCACCGTCTTGCGTCATATATAACTCGTTCCCGCTAGCACCACCAGCGACCCAGCCAACATCCGAGCTAACAAACCGTACTGGCTCGCCAAGCGGAAGGCTAAGTTCTGTCCAGGTTTGGCCACCGTCTGTAGTTTTGAAAAGCGTTCCGAAGCTAAAGTTGCTGCTTGATGCAAACTTGACACTGACCCACCCAGTATGGGCGTCAATAAAATTGAGATAGGCCGAACTTGACACTGCATATCCACCAGAAGTCGAGGTGGGCAATGGCGTCGTTTGCCATGTTGCACCCCCATCCGTTGTACTGGCAACTAGAAGCTGTGTCTGATCCTCATTGGTCTGATTTGCCGCGAAGATCAACCAACCTGTTGCCTGATCGAGGAAAAAAGTATTTCTAAGGGTAAAGGTTTGTTCCGTATGCGGCGTAATATCGGTCCACCGTGTTCCACGATCCGTTGTCCAGAGTAAACGATTTTTGACGATCACCCAGCCTTGGTTAGGTGACACCAATTGCATCCCTTGCATTTCTGGGTTGCTTTGGGCTAAGTCTGGTGTGTTTGCAGTCAGCACAGCCAGCGCTCTTTGGTTAGTTCCAGCCACATGACCATCAGTGATATTGCTATCGATATTCAGCGTCAAACCGCCATATGTTTCATTATGCCCGCCAGCATATTGGCGGATGCGTTGATGATTAGCCCAGTTGCCATTGGGCACACACGAGACATCCCAAACTGTAGCGTTAGGATTGAATGTATTGGAATACCAGGCTGCTGGCCAGATATCGTCTGGTGGATTGGGGATGGATACCCAGTCATTTACATACGAAGCACAAGCAGAGCCATATCCGCCAGCACGGTTTCCAAGTTCATGCAATCGACTTACCCACCCAGAGATGAAAGATTTCACTGTGTTTCTGCATGTCGCATTGTTGGGATAAGCTTCCATATCATAATAAATGATCGTACCACCCGAACTTGATGTGGCGAGACCTAAATCTCGAGCGGCATTGGCTGCCTGATCGGCTTCAGATCTGCCCTGGTTATAAGCGGTAGCAGGATCGCTACTCATCACATAAAATTTATTGGAATCAGCGCAGGGTGCCTGTAGACCAACCCAAGTAGGAATGAAATTCCAGCCTTGGTTTCGTGTGGTCGCAATCCAGGCCGCGGTAAGATATTGTTGATTCCAACTCTTGCAGCCACGATTACTGCCCATATAGAAGTTCACTTCATAATATGGACTATGTGACCACCAAGTCTGCATTTCACTGGTTAGAGGTAATCTGCAGGCATCAAAGGCCGGCTTGTTGCTAACAATAACAGCGGCTGTGGTAGAAGCAGCCTCCCAACGGAATTGTGTTACTGCCCCGCCACCGTTTTCGTAATATTCAACCTTGATATCATGATCGCCGCCATTGATGTCGCGTGTTTGCCGGTACTCCGTCGCCCCTTGGTCGCGCCAGGCATCGATGAGCAGCGTATTGTCCACCCAGACGCGTACCCCATCATCAGCACGCGCGATGAAGGTGTAACGGCCTGTTGTAATAGAGACGCGCGCGGTCCAGCGTGCCGAGAAGTTATCACTGCCAACACCATTGCCTGGTCCGCCATTGCCCCACTCGTGATTAATCGGCCACGCTTCACACTGCACAAAGGTGGGCGTGCCGCTCAAATACCGATTGTTGTAATACTCTGTCCGATATTGATTCGCACAGGTGATGTTGACTTGTTCCCATCGCAATTGGGCGACGGCACCACCACCATTTTCATAATACTCAACCTTCACATTATGATTGCCCGCCCCCAAATCACGCTCTGCCGTGTATTCGGTTGCCCCTTGATCATGCCATTGATCAATGAGCAGGTTATTATCCACCCACAATCGAACACCGTCATCACCCCGTAGATAAAAGCGGTAACGTCCACTGTTGAAATTCATTGTGCGTGTCCAGCGCGCCGAGAAATGGTCACTCGGTATATTGCCGGCGGGACTGCCCACGCCCCAATCAAAGTTAACATTCGCGTCATCTCGGCAGAGCACTGGGCTGCCGCTTAAACTTTGATTGTTCCAATATTCCCCTTTCCAAGCGGTAATCGTCGGACAGGTTGCATTGTTGATGACGGTAAACGAAGCGCTGCGCGAAGATGTCTGCCCGTTATAAGTGACACTAAGGGTATACGTGTAGTTGCCTGGGCAATTGGTAGGAGCGCTGCCATCTAATTCCCACCACGGTGTACCCGCGGCAGTCATTAAATTTCCTGCATAGAGGGTAACCGAACCGCAAGGCCCATTACGTGTCCAAACAAAATAAGCCGTAACAGCGCTTCCCGTATTATTGTACACATAGCCATAGTAACGCATGCTATCACCAGGGTTGAAAGTGGTTTTCGCATTCCCACTCCCATCTGTTATCCAGGCAGATGTGACGGTAACCGTACCATTGGCAACGTCAGGCGCTTGCCTGGGTTCCGCGAATGGTGGTGTTTGCTGCACTGGTAAAGCTTGTGGTGGCGGTTGTTCACTCGTTTGGTTGGCATTGGCGGTAGGCGTGCCCAGCGGTACCGCATCTTCAGCAAAGATACGAAGCATTGCACTCGACAACAAAAGCAAAACGGCCAAACCCAGAATTCTAAAATGGAGTATTCTGTTCATTTTCTGTCCCCTTTAGATGCTGAAAGCTAGTAACAGTGGTAACACTTATTGATGATAGCTCGCTCCGCACACCTAGGGATAGTGTGCGGAGCACTACTATGAGGCAAGCAATCAACTTGACGCTGTCAACGCTGTACCAGTGGCAAGAACAGTTTGTTTTCTGGTCCAGCCTCCGGCAATGTCAACGTAACCAATTCCCCATCGGGAGTCACCTCTGTTACATTAGTTTCTGTGTTTTCAGTTTGTGCGCTAGCGACATTGGCCGTGCGATACGCTTCAAGCTCCCAGAAAGAATAGTTGCCGCAACAGGGGGCTCGTTGGCGCATCAACATACCGACATAGCGGGCTGTGTGCGAGCCGAGATTATAGGCATAGGCGCCAGGTGCATTGATGGCGTACCAATAACCCGTGAAGTGAATGCCATCATCAGACCAGCCGATGAAGTGTTGGCTGGCATAGGCCGTTTCCCAGCGGACAACAACACGATCAAAGGTTTTGGTGCCCAGGTCCGTCCACCACCATTCATCGCGGGCGGTAGCGCTCCACTGCGAAGACCAGCGGGTGCCGGTGTTGCCATCATTGCCTTTGGTAACACTGTTGGTGGCGCTTTCTTGCGAAGTGGCATAGGCGGGACGGTTCAGCGCTAGATTTCCACTTGCTGTATTTACCGCTTCCCACCGCACCTGGGCGACCGCACCACCACCATTTTCGTAATATTCCACCTTCACTTCGTGTTCCCCAGCGCTCATGACGCGATTGACTGGATACTCGGTCGCCCCTTGGTCACGCCAGGCGTCAATGATGTTGTTGCCATCTACCCAAAGGCGAATCCCATCATCGGCACGCCCGATAAACTTGTAGGTGCCCGTATTAAAGGTAAAGCGCCCCATCCAGCGCACCGAAAAGTTATCGTTGCCGACACCGTTGCCGGGTCCTCCGCTACCCCAGTCATAATTAATGCCACTTTCGCAGCGCGTGAAGGTGGGGCTACCACTCAGTGTACGATTGTTGTAATATTCGGCGCGATATTGGCCTGAATTACAAACGTGTTGCGAGAAGACTAATAAGGCACTGGCTACTGGGCGTGAACCAGCAACTTTTGCTTGCCCATCATAATAAAATTGGCTTGAGCCGCCGCCATCGAACTTGAGTGCTGTGTCTACCCTTAAACTCTGCAATTGTTGCACGATGAAATCGATCCGCTGCTGCGATCCAACTGTCATAAGAGTCAAATAGTTCTTACTACTATCGAGCCCTGCGACAGTCCATTGTGT
>JBBREZ010000072.1:0-18542 GCA_038225095.1 Caldilineales bacterium | reverse complement strand
TTGAGCTTTGCCGCCGGTATCAAGACCCAAGCCGGTGATGTCTTTGAGATTTCAGCCGCGCCGTTTGGTCGTCCCTTGCGCAACCCGTTGCTGGTAAGCAGCACGCCCAATAATCTCGTCGCGGTGAAGACGCTTTGATCGTCAGCGATGCGGCCAAAGCTAATGGCAACTAGATATAGGTCATCGCTTATAGCGTGACAATGGTCGGATTTCCCCTATGACAGGGGTAGACCAAATTCGTCACGCTACAAGCGATGACCTACATTAGAACACGCTAAAGGTTTGTCGATGCCGTGCTGAATGACGCGCTTGCGCCCCGTCGTAGATTTTCTCCTCGTTTGAGTCGCGCTACCTTATGCCGTGCTTCTCTACCATCTCCAATATTGTTCGCATAGTTTCCTCGCTTGCTCATGACGTGGTATAATATGGGCATGACAATTCATATTCTGCCACCTGATGTTGCGGCCAAGATTGCGGCTGGCGAAGTCGTTGAGCGGCCCGCGAATGTGGCCAAGGAATTGATTGAAAATAGCCTGGATGCGGGTGCCACCGAGATTCGGGTCGAGGTGCGCGAGGGTGGCATACGTCTGTTGCGCGTGATCGACAATGGGCATGGCATGTTGGCTGAGGAAGCGCCCCTGGCTTTCCATCGCCACGCGACCAGCAAGCTGGACAGCGCTGAGGATCTGTATCAAATTGCCACGTTCGGGTTCCGCGGCGAGGCGCTGTATAGCATTGCGGCGGTCAGCCAGGTGACATTGACGACGCGCCATAAGTCGGAAGATTTTGGCACGCAGTTGCGGGTCGAAGGCGGCCAGATTACGGCCCAAGGGCGCGCTGGCACGCCAGTTGGCACCATCGTTAACATGGAGCATCTCTTCTACAATGTACCGGCCCGCCAAAAGTTTTTGCGCAAAGCCGCCACTGAGGCGGGACAAATCAGCGCGATCCTGCAAAGTTATGCGCTCGCCTATCCAGACCGGCGTTTTAGCTATATCAACGACGGTCGTCTGGTCTTTCAGTCCACAGGCAGCGGTGATTTATTTGATGTCCTGGTCAAGGTCTATGGGTTGGAAATGGCCAAAAAGATGATACCCGTGGGCATGCGGCCGGCAAAGCCACAAATCCAGGGCGTTGACATCGATATTCCTTTAGACGACCTAAATGATGATATTAATTTTATGGGCGAACTGACGCAGCACGATGCCACCCACCACGGCCAAGCGTCATCGGCGTCCGTTGCGATTAAAGTGTCTGGCTATGCCAGCCTGCCCACGTTGACGCGCCCTAACCGCAGCAATATTGAAATTTTCGTCAACCGGCGTTATGTGGAAAATCGTGATGTCACCCACGCCGTGGTGCAAGCCTATCACACCTTGTTGCCCGTGGGACGCTATCCGGTCGCCGTTATTTTGGTTGAGATCGATCCCAGCCAGGTGGATGTCAATGTTCATCCGCAGAAGACCGAAGTGCGTTTTGTTAATGAGCGCGCCGTGTTTAGCGCAGTGCAGAAGGCCGTGCGGCGCGTGGTAGTGGATCAGGCGCCCGTGCCCGATCTGACCTTGTCCGAACAGCCGCCCCGCTCATCGACCGCTGCCACACCGGCGACGCCAGAAAATTGGCGCGGCAGCAACCAGTGGGGTGGAGAAGCAGCGAGTGCACTCAACGCGGCGCAACGGCCAGTAGAGAGCCTCCATTCTGAAAAAGTGGCGTCGCCTGCCCCCATCGGATTAGAGCAATCAGCGCCACCCACGCTGTCGCCCGCGCCGTCAGTGGCGACCCAACCTGAATTACCCATGCAGCCATCATCGCTACCAGCACAACTGCGGCAACCCTTGCTGAGTGAGCGGACTTCGCAGTTGCCCCCCCTACGCGTGGTAGGCCAGGTGGGCGCGATGTATATTATTGCCGAAGGGCCAGAAGGTGTCTACCTGATCGACCAGCATGCCGCCCACGAGCGCATTTTATACGAAAAATTCATGGCGCAGCGTTATGGCACGGATCAAGGTGAGGTTGCGCGCCAGCATCTGCTCGAACCTTTGACGCTGCATGTGGGCAACGAAATTACCGGTTTGGTGGCCCAACATTTAGACGAATTAGCCCAAATCGGGTTCGAGGTCGAAGCGTTTGGCGGCGACACATTTCTGGTGCGGGCGGTGCCCAGCGTGTTATCGGGTCAGGATCCGTTACGCAATTTGGAAGAGATCGCTCGCACGTTGACGGATCGGCGTAACCTGGTCGGCGAAGCATTGGAGGCGCGCCTGGTTAAGATGGTCTGCAAGCGGGCGGCAATTAAGGCCGGGCAACTGCTGAGCGATCTAGAAATGCAGGAATTGCTTCGCCAATTAGAGGAATGTCAATCGCCGCGCACCTGTCCGCACGGTCGCCCTACCATGATTCAGCTTTCGGCTGGTGAACTAGAAAAAGCGTTTGGTCGCGTGTAAAGCGGAAGTAGGAAGTAGGGAGTAGGATGATTGGTCGCCTAATCCTGTCTCTCTAGTTCTTTTTACCACAAACGGCGAAAAGCCCCTAGCTTCAGCTATGGGGCCCAGAGGGCGCCCCGATAGCCGCAAAACCTACTGGTTTTGGGATTCCATTGTCAGCGTTCTGTCATAGTACAACTCGTGTAAATGTGGTATAATACACCTATGGAAATCGTTAAAACCTACAAGTTCAAACTCTACCGGTCGAAGAAGAATAAGGCGTTGCATCAGCAGATCGACATTGCCGGCATCATCTGGAACCATTCGATTGCTTTGCATCGGCGCTATTATCGTTTGACCGGCAAGGGCTTGAACCTGTACGTTTTGCAAAAGCATCTTGCCAAGCTGAAGAAGCTGCCCAAGTATGCGTATTGGGGTAAGGTGGGCAGTCAAGCTGTGCAGGATATCACCCAGCGCATAGACAAGGCGTACAAGCTCTTCTTTGGCAATCTCAAGCGCAAGGTGCGTACCAGTCCCCCAAGCTTCAAGAAAGTGAAACGCTATACCTCCTTCACCCTCAAGCAAGCGGGCTGGAAGTTGTTGGTCGGCAATCGAATCTCGATTCAGGGCGTTATGTACAAGTTCAGCAAGTCGCGCGATATACCAGCGGACGTTAAGACGGTCACAGTTAAACGTGACACGCCGGGCAATCTGTATCTGTACTTTGTGGTGCAAGAAGAGATCAACCAAACAAATCAAGCTATGTCGGGTAACAGCGCGGGCTTTGACTTTGGTTTGAAAACTTTCTTGACCGCATCGAACAGCGGGAGCCCTCTGGGCGCGATTGAAAGCCCGTTGTACTATCGGGCGGCAATGGCTGAACTCAAGACCGCCCAACAGCACATGGCGCGCAAGGTTAAGTTTTCTAGTGGCTGGCGCAAGGCTAGAACTAGCGTCAGCCGCATCTATCAGACCGTCGTCAACAAGCGCCGCGATTGGTTCTTTAAGCTGGCGCACCGTCTCACGGATAGCTTTGACCAACTGTTCTTTGAGGACTTGAGCATGAAGGGCATGCAAGCCCTGTGGGGCCGCAAAGTCAGCGACCTTGCCCGTTCCGAATTTATGGACATCTTGAACTATGTCGCTTCGACTAAAGGTAAGGTTGTTCATCTGATTGATCGCTTCTATCCTTCTTCTAAGACTTGTTTCGATTGCGGCCATGTGTACCAGGCACTAAAACTATCTGAGCGTGAATGGGCGTGCGCTGGCTGTGGAACCATCCATGACCGCGACCTCAACGCTGCTTTAAACATTCATAGAGAAGGGGTATCTTCTCTTAGGTTAGGTGATGTAAGACCGGCTCTTCGGGCTATCGCCGCTCGACCCTAGAATCCCCCGCCTTTAGGCGTGGGGAGTATATCAAAAATACGAAACTTTAGCTTTGATTCACCCGAAGCTCTATGTTATACTTTTACGGTTGACATTTTTTATTGTTTGTCAACTTTCGTTTAAAACGAGCCCGGCTCTGCATGACATCGGCAACCTTTAAATTAAACAAATTGTCCTTTTGTCACTGAGCAAATTATTACCGATAGATCTAACGAAAACAGATAAAAACGACGCTGAGAAAAGGTTAAAAATCGAGGGAGCTATGTCGCTAAACGTTACTACAGAGCCAAGAGAAAATCGCCAATTGGCGATTACCGTTGAGGTTGATCAAGCACGCGTTGATCAAGAATTGCACAAGGCCGCCCGCAAGTTGGCTAAAGATTATCGCATCCCTGGTTTTCGCCCAGGTAAAGCCCCCTATCATATTGTTGTCCAACAAATTGGCTTGCCCAACCTCTATCGCGAATTCGTCGATGAATTGGCCGAAGAAGTCTATAAGAGCGCGATTGAGCAAGAGGGCATTCAGCCCTATGCCCAGGCGGCTTTGGAAGATGTGAAACTGGAGCCGTTGACGTACACGCTGGTGATTCCTCTGGAACCGGAAGTGAAGCTTGGTGATTACCGCACGGTGCGCGTCGAAGAAGAAGCCCCACAAGTGGAGGACGCGGCGATTGACGAGCGTTTGGAACAATATCGCGAACAAAACGCCGGTTGGAGCGAAGTAACGCGCCCCAGCGCTTATGGCGACACGCTGACGGTTGATGTCAAAAGCGTGATCGTGACAGAAGCGGGCGCGCCCCAGGAGAACGCCGAAGAAATTGTTGTGCTCAACGAAACCGACTGGGATATTACGCCTGACCAGGAAAACCCGATGGAGCCCGCTGGCTTTGACCAGGAGTTACTCGGTTTGATCCCAGGGGAAGAAAAAGAATTTAATTTGACCTGGCCCGCAGATAGCCAAAGCGTCTATGCCGGCAAAACCGCGCGCTTCAACGTCAAAGTGCATACCATTAAATCATTTGAAAAACCGGAACTCGACGATGCTTTTGCCCAATTAGTTGGTCCCGACTTCGTCACGCTGGATGATCTAAAGGCCAAAATTCGTGAAGAATTGTTGGAACAGGCCAAAGTCGGCGCGGAGGACAGTTACACCGAAAAAGCATTGGATGCCGTCTTAGCGATCAGTCAGCTTGACTATGCACCAGTCGTGATCGAAGACCAGATTGATAGCATGGTGAGCGAATTTGACCGGCAATTACGCCAGATTGGCATCGATGGCGTAGAAAATTATTTGAAGCAAATTGGTCAAACCCTGGAAGATTATCGCGAGCGTTTGCGCCCGGATGCCCAGAAATTGGCTGAACGCAATCTCGTGCTGTCAGAAATCTTACGCACGGAAACATTGCAGGCCAGCGATGAGGAAGTCGAAGCACGCATTGTTGCTATGCTCGGCGGCGAGGAAGCAGCCCAGACCGAATCGGCGCAGAGCGTGGCCGGCCAGTTACGTAGTGGTCCCAGCCGTGCGATGCTTGAAAGCCAGGTATTGCGAGAAAAAGCATTGCAGCGTCTGCTGGCGATTGTGCGCGGCGAAGAAGTACCGCCACCTGCCACTGAGGTTGTAGCCACCGATAAGGCAGCGAGCGCGCCAACCAGCGAAGCCACGACCACAACAGATGAGGCAGCGAGCGCGCCAACCAGCGAAGCCACGATCGAGCATGAACCGGAGCCAGCGGAACAAGCTTAAATCATCCTGCGCCTGACCTCGCCTTGCTCATTAGAGCAAGGCGAAAATGGCTGAGGAAGGGTGTGGGGGTAAACGCTAATATAACGCAAACGCGCAAATGGAGCCCGCTTACAGTGTAGGAGCGACTCAAGCTTTATGTTTGTAATGCAGCGTTTTGCACCTAATTAGCCAATCCCAGGCGTCCTTTTTCACAGGGACGCCAAAAAATTATAATGGAGATAAGATGATTAATCCAATGAATGTGATTCCGATGGTGATCGATAATTCCGGACGTGGCGAACGGGCATATGACATCTATAGCCTTTTGCTTAAAGAGCGGATTATCTTTCTAGGCACGGCGATTAACGATCAAATTGCTAACTTGATTGTGGCTCAGTTGCTGTATTTGAACAGCGACGATCCGAATCAACCAATTAACCTTTATATTAACAGCCCAGGCGGCAGCGTCTATGCTGGTCTTGCCATCTACGATACCATGCAGATGATCAATGCGCCAGTCAATACGTGGGCCGTTGGTGTGACGGCGAGCATGGGCACCGTCTTATTGGCGGCTGGCGCCAATGGCCGCCGCTATGCCTTGCCGCATGCGACCATTCACATGCATCCGGCTGCGGGTGGCGCACAAGGGTATACCGAAGATGTGCGCATTGCCTTCCGTGAACAAGAGCGCATCCAGACCCAGCTTTTCCAATTAGTGGGCAAGCACACCGGCCATACCTGGCGCGAGATTGAAGAACAGTTTGCGCGCGATCGCTATATGAATGCGATCGATGCCAGAAATTATGGCTTGGTGGATATTGTCGTTGGCGATACTAGTAACATCGTCGTCATCGGCAAAAATGGCGAAGTTCAACTCGGTACGCCAGCGTTAATTGAAGAGAAAAGCTCGGATATTGATAGCTCTGCATCGCAAAAAGAGACAAATACCGCCAGCTAGAATGGTTTTGTAACTTGCCAAGGCTGGCCTGTGAGGATTGCCAGGGTTTGCTAGCGGTGGATGCTTAGATCCCCGTTCTACGGTTTTCTCAAGATGACTGTCACTGGAATAGTGGCAGTCATCTTGTCTATCTAAAAGAGTAACGATTCAGGTCTAGCACTGCACAGGTAGACGCCCATCAGTAGATGGGACGTAAACAGGAATGCAGGGTGTATTACCTGCTTCCCTGTCTACACAAGGGCTGAACACTTACCTAAAAGGAACATCTGACATCAATGGCGGATATCTTCCAATCAAAAGCGTCACGTTGCTCGTTTTGTGGCAAAGAAAAAGCCGAAGTTCAACGCCTGATCGAAGGGCCAGATGACGTCTACATTTGCGACGAATGTGTCTTGTTGGGCGCAGAAATTCTCGCCGAAGAAGGCTTGACAGGTGACACAAAAACCACCAAAGCCGTCCCACTTGTCCCTGGCCCACTGCCCAATCCGAAAGAGATTGTGGCGCATCTGGACGCTTATGTGATCGGCCAAGAGCGGGCCAAAAAAGTGCTTGCGGTTGCCGTTTATAACCATTATAAACGAATTTTCGGCGCGCCGGCGGCTGGCTCTAATCTGGAAACTAGCACTTTGCAAAGCGCAGACGATGTAGAACTGGCGAAGAGTAATGTATTGTTGATCGGCTCTACGGGTAGTGGCAAAACCCTGCTGGCCCAAACGCTGGCTCGGCTGTTACGCGTCCCCTTTACGATTGCCGACGCTACCACCCTGACCGAAGCTGGTTACGTGGGCGAAGAGGTCGAAACCATCCTGGTTGGTCTGTTGCAGGCCGCCGAATGGGATACGGCGCGCGCAGCGCATGGCATTGTCTATATTGATGAAATTGATAAGATCACGCGTAAGGGTGGCGACAATCCCAGTATTACGCGCGACGTGAGCGGCGAAGGCGTCCAACAAGCGCTGCTCAAGATCATTGAGGGCACCATCGCTAATGTGCCGCCCAATGCGGGGCGCAAACATCCGCAACAGGAGTTTATCCAACTGGATACCCACAATATTCTGTTTATTTGTGGTGGCGCGTTTGGTCATTTGGCGGACGTGGTGCGGCGACGCGTGCAAAAGCGCGCTAGCCTGGGCTTTGTCAGCGAGCATCAGGAACCTGCCCTCCTGCGTTCAATTCACGCCCAGGATGAAGTGGAAACGCAACCATTGCCAGAAGAATTGACTGAACGCCAGCGTGAGCTAAAAATTCGGCGCATAGAAAAAGAAAGCCGTGACGAAAACGAGCTTCTGCAACAAATTGTGCCTGATGATCTGTTGGCCTATGGCTTGATCCCCGAATTCATTGGCCGGTTGCCGGTCTTTGCCAGCCTGAATGCTTTAGACCGCAAAACGCTGGTGCGCATTCTAACCGAGCCGAAAAACAGTATTGTCCGCCAATTTCAACGCTTGTTAAGCATGGATCGGGTGACGCTGGAATTTGAGCCAGAGGCGCTAGATGCGGTGGCAACCGAGGCTTTTCTGCGTAAAACCGGCGCTCGTGGTTTGCGGAGTATTGTCGAAGAAGCCTTGCTGGATGTGATGTACGAAATCCCCAGCCGCACCGATGTGGCCCGGTGCGTTGTCACCAAAGACGTGTTTACCCAGGGCAAAGCCCCATCGCTTTACACGGCGCAAGGTCAACTCATTCAGCTAGGGCGCGAATATCGACCCGCGGCGTAATGAAGGCGACGTGCCGGGACGGACGGGGAACCGATCTCAGCGTAACCCATGATATAAAAGTTTGTTCTAGAGCCAGAGCCTTGACCGGCTCTGGCGTTTTTTGTGGTTTATGCTATATATGCCTTTCAGAAACCCACTGCATTAGCCAAACCAAAAGGAGAAAAAACGATGAGCAATGCGACCCTCACGTCCAAACAACTGGCATATATGATTCAATTTCAGCACTCAGAGAAGATCTTGCCCATGCCTGGGATGAACGGTTAGGTCAATAATTTATGTTTACCATTCGCACATATCAGGAAAGTGATCGCGATCATTTGTTTTGATGGTGTTTCCATCCACTAACGATAATCATCTGGATTAAAGTTATCCGACGAACCGGTAGGCTGCCAGCCGAGCACTTCTTTGGCATGGCTGGTATCGCGCCAGCGGTATTGATTTTCGGAAATCGCATCGAAGATATCGTACTTCAGCGCGAGCGGCGCAGCCAAACATTTGTCGATCATTTGTACAGCGTCGGCCTGCGAAAGATAGCCAGGAAAATGGCGAAGCAACTTGGGCTGGTCGGTATCTAGCACCGCACCCAGGCGAATGCAGAGCACAGACATGCCGTAGGTATCAGAAAACCAGCGGCCAGTTGCTTCGCCAAAGAGCTTGCCCACAGCATAGGGGCTGTCGGGCCGCGCTAGATCATCCTGATTCAGCAACAGCCAGGGTGCAGCGACTTGGTCATACGCACCATTCGCTAATTTGCCATACGGCAGCGTGTCATCCCATTCCCAGCCACACATGGTGCTGCCCGAACTCATGAAAACCACACGTTTGACGCCCGCCGCTTGGGCTGCCTGAAACACGTTCAAGGTGCCCATGACTGTGGTCGCCATCGTACCTTCCCAGCCCATCACATCGGTGGTATCGGCGGATAAATGCAGCACCATATCCATCTCGGCAAAGGCCGGCTTGATGGCCGCTGCGTCATTAATATCCGCCTGCAAACACGGAATGCCCGCTACCAATCGCCGGTTGAGCGCGCTGAATTCATACTTGTCACCCAGCCCAGCAAGCGTAAGCCTGCCAATTAAACCGCTTGCGCCGGTGATCAATACCTTTGGCTTTGTCATGTGCTTCCCCTCTGTTTGTAGCGTTGGGTCGGGATTGCGACCAGTAAAATTAAATGAAGTGGATTTTCCTTATTTTACCAATGGACAGGCAAAATGTGCTAACGCTGTGTTGGCAGGGCAGGCAAGGTCAGCTTACGCACTTGGGGCTGGCTGGTAGGTAAGCGCCACGGCGCCTGAACTAAAGGTCTTTGTATCGACGAGTTTCAAGGTTGCCATGCTCCCATCTTTGAAGAGCCGATCGCCTTTCCCCAGCACAACCGGATAGATCAAGAGCCGATATTCATCAATGAGATTGTGTTGCATCAGCGTCTTGACAAAATCTCCACTGCCGTAGAGCAAAATGTTCTGACCGGACTGTTGCTTCAGCTTGGACACCTCTTCCGCAATATCACCCTTGATCGGGCTGGCGTTCCATTCCATCTCGGCCAAGGTCGTTGAGGCAACAAACTTGGGAAGGTTATTCATGCGGTCGGCAAACCCCTGTTCATCTTTCATGGTGGGCCAAGCCTTGGCAAAACCTTCATAGGTGATTCGGCCCAGGAGCAGCGTGTCGCTCTCAAAGAGTTCGTCATATTTAAACTTCGCAATTTCATCATTCCAGAATGGGGCAGTCCACGCTGGATTCTCCACGACGCCGTCCAGTGATGCGTACTCCGACACGATGACTTTTCGCATGTCAATTCTCCTTGTGGTTACATAGCGTTCAAAATGAGAACTGGTGCTCATTTTCTGCTGTGTTTATATTATAACGTGTTTATATGATAACATAGCCCAAGAACGTTGTCTTGAACAAAAACGACAGTTACTCAAAACCATTGACACGGAGAATTTGCGCCGGCGTTTGACCGATGAAGTGCTTTAGCGAGCGGGTCAGATGGGGCTGATCGGCATAGCCAGCCTGATCAACGGTGTCGAGGATCGATACGCCTTGCGCTAAGAGATCAGCTGCCTGGCGGGCGCGGTCCAATTTGATGAACTGTCCCATGCGTCAACCCAGTGGCTTGCAAGAAACGCCGCTGTACGGAGTGTAATGACAGCGCTAGCGGTCGGTTTTGTAGCACAGCATCGACCACTGGTTCACGCACGAGTAGACCATCACGCACTAGCCTGTCCACAAACGTCTCTACATTCTCATAGTCAGGAAATTGCCACACTGCGTTGTGCATCCAAAAGGATTTGCCCGTCGCTTCGGGCAGGGTGATCGATTCATCCACGAGCTTGCTTGCGGGCAGATGGGGCATAAATGTGCCAAGCTTAAATTGAATGCCAAAAAACTCAGCGTCTTCCGGGCAAGGGGCAGGCACCGCTTTCGTCTCTGGCCCGCGCACGATTAGATCGGTCTTACCCTTGTAGCGCGTTACGACCATCTCCCAATGGCTCACGGCAACCGAGGTAAAAGTGCTAGCGCGCTCACTTTGCGTACGCCAGATCGTTTCGACAAAGAGCGAGTCTGAGGACCGCCCCGCAAAGGTAAATTGCATGTTTCCGCCTCCTGTAGATGAGTATCACAGACTTGAAAACTTGGGTTTCCCGTTTTAGCCGGGAAACCCAAACGCAGCGGTGCAGAGATTTTTTGAGAGAACTCCACACCGCTGCGTTGAAAGGTGCCGGCAAAGCATTCGCTCAGAGACTGAGATTGCCCTAACCGTTTTGATGCGCGTGCTTTGCCCTATTTTATACCTTCACCAGTTCTTCAGCGAAACGATCGAAGTTTTCGCGCTCGCTGTGATTGAAGCGGCCCTGGCAACTTACGACTTATCGACTGTTCGCACCTGAAGTCGAGGCCGCTCGCCTCAGCCTTGCTTGCTCTGCTTGTCTGCGAAGGCCACAGTTGCGCCTAAGCGATTGAGTTGCTGTGCCATTACTTCGATTGCCTGGCGAATATCCGTTGCAACCGGAAAGCCTGGAAAGGTTAGGGCAAAGGCAATGCGCAGGTTCTTCCGTTCTGTTTTTATTTGCTTCTGATGTCTTGTAGGGCATCAGAAGCAAATAAAAACAGAACGGAAGTTCTTTTACAGCATACACCGATCACTTCAGAAAGGCAAGTGTACATTTCTAAAATCAAAGTGTAAGTTACTAATCTTGAATGTTTACCAATTGGCTCTATACTGTGTAGTATGAAAAGTTACAACCAGTACTGTGGCCTCGCCTACGCCCTTGATGTCATCGGCGAACGGTGGACGATACTCATGATTCGTGAATTGCTGGCCGGTCCACGCCGCTTTAAAGACCTGAACGATGGGCTGCCCGGCATCAGCACCA
Organism: Caldilineales bacterium; assembly: GCA_038225095.1. Taxonomy (GTDB): domain Bacteria; phylum Chloroflexota; class Anaerolineae; order Caldilineales; family Caldilineaceae; genus JAPLGZ01. The sequence continues at coordinate 6,948 of JBBREZ010000072.1, read as the reverse complement.
ACTTGCTCACCGAACGGCTTAAGCGTTTGGAGCAGCAGGGCTTGCTCCGTCGTCGCATCCTCCCCCCACCAGCAGGGTCAACGGTGTACGAGTTGACGGCCATGGGGCAGGCTTTGGAAACAAGTCTGCTCGAACTTGGCAAATGGGGTAGTCAATTTGTGCCGCCGTCGATGGAAGGGGTCAACGCGTTGCATTTGGGCTCTTACGCCTTGACGCCGCAAACCTTTTTCCGCCCCGAACTGGCGCGGGGCATCTATGCAACCTATGAGCTGCACATTGATGATGAGGTGCAGCAGGTGCAGATTGCAGATGGTGAGATTCACGTACAACAGGGCGAGGCTCGCCAGGCGGATGCGATTTTTCATACTGATCTGCCGTCGTATCTGGGCTTATTGACCGGCCAGCTTCAACCGGACGCCGCCATCGCTGCGGGGCTGATTTGCGTCGAGGGGGATCCGGCTGCGTTGCACCGCTTCCTAGCACTGTGCGGCATGCCCAGTGTCCCGTAAGTGCGCGGCAAAACACCTCAATTTTGTCTCCAGCTTACATTTTATAGACCTCGCTGGTCTTCGTGTATGCGTCTTGACGTTGTGGCGTTGCGTGGAAAAAAGGTGTAGCCAGATGCTATAGCATCTGGCTACACAAATGCAGCGTATACCAACCAGATCGTCACACCTGCGTTGGCACGAATGAGGCCATACGGCCCACCCAATCCAGACAGTGGTATCGTCATCGAGGATGGCGCACATCGCAATCTATTACTTTATGTCCATCTTTTCATAGCGTGAGAATACTGTCGATATCTTAAAGTCTTCGAATGCAGAAATAAACGCGTCGAGTTTTCTCATTGATTCGATTTGCTCGCTTTGGCGCTACCCTAGTGGCGCAAAGAGATCGACCAGATTGCCGTCCGGGTCTTGAATTTGTGCATAGCGTTGGCCCCAGAAGGCATCCCACGGTGCTTTGGGCCCTAGGTAGCCAGCTTCGACCAAGCTATGGTAGCGCTCGTCAACCTCGGCTGGGCTGCTACATTTGAAGGCCAAACCCATCCCATGTCCAACCGGTTCTACCCAGTCTGGATTAAAACTTTTGATGACCTCCACTGTATCCCAGGCGATACGGTAGCCATTGGCGGTTGTGAACTCTACATGATCCTCTGCTTCCGCACCAGGTGGTATTTCCAGGCCAAGCAAGCGGTAGAATTGCAACGCGGCCGCCATGTTGTGCACGACGATGCCGATCAAATCGAGCTGAATGCCCATAATTTTCTCCTTTGATGCTTAACTGCTTTCAATGACGCAAGGTAGTTTGTCTACGTTGACCGCTATGATTAGAAAAAGGGTTCCCACAACAAACCCCTACAAAATGAGTTTACCAAACGAATGGTGACAACTGTATGTCACCGTTGCTGATAAAGATTCGTCAGTTTTTGGCCAAGTTGATAGATCTGTTGGCGTAGTTCTTGCGGCTCTTGCACCAGCACGTCATCGCCAAGACTGGCGAAGTAGCGTGTGTACCACTTTAGTTCGGTCGGTGGGCAACGAAAGTTGAGACTGCCCGTGCCATCAGCGTGGTGCTGAATCGATTGCCCAAGTTGCGGCTCGCTTTCGACATAGGCAACCCCCTGCGCGGTGAGGAACGCAACAATTTGTGGATGGGATTCATGCGTGTAGGGAACAGACGGCGGATGGGTGGGAGTAGGTAAGGGATTGGCCAGCCAGGCAAGCGTGCGGATGCGATCCACACGATAAATCCGTTCGGTCTGATGCGTATGCGAATAGGCCCGGCAATACCAGAAGCCGTTTTGGGTGGAAAGCTGCTGGGGCAGGAGTTGCTGCGTCGATCGGCGCTCGGCAGATTGGTAGGTCACTTCCAGCCAGCGTTGTGCTTGCATAGCGGCCATTAAATCGTCGAGAAACGGCGCAGGTTGCAAACGGTGGGGGATATCGACCTCGACCCTTTCGAGCATGGGCTCGAGACCGGCTAACTGGGCCTTGGGTAGGATCGAACGCAATTTGATAAGCAACGAGGCGTGTGCCGGCTCAAAGGGCAGCGCAGCCAACCCTATGAGCGAGCGGAGAGCCAAGTGGAGCAGAAAGCTTTCCTGTAGACTAAGCGGCAAGGGCGCCAAGTAGTAATCGTCGGGCAGCGCATAGCCACCGCCCACCCCTTCACGGGCAATCACCGGGATGCCCATTTCGCTCAGGGCCTGCACGTCGCGCAGGATGGTGCGCTTCGACACCTCGAAGTGGCGCGCAATGGCGGCGGACGTGTGAGATTTTTCCTGGAGAAGCAGGACGATGGCGGTCAGCCGCTCGATTCGGTTCATAGCGATAATAGAGATGGCTTTGAAAGTTTACAAAATCTAAAGAAATCTTTAGAAACAGTCTGAAAAGGTGATCTTGGCAGCGAATTCGGGTAGCCCTCTGGGCGCGGCGGGCTTTTCAGACTCGCCACTACCATGAGCAGATCACAGGCGCAACGGCTTTTCAGCGGATGTTCTGCATTTGATAACCTGCTGCCGTTCCATATAGCCGATCTGTTCCGCCCATATCATGCAGTAAAACACCCACAAACGATTTCCCTTGAAAACGCCGTTGAGAACTATACACTGCGGCGGCCTTAGAAGCCGTAAACCGTACAGCGCCATAGCGGGATAGGGCATAGCCAAGCGCAAAATCTTCCCCGATAATGCGCTGTGGTTGGTAGCCGCCAACACTTAAGGCCTGCTCGCGCCGAAACGCCATATTGGTGCCCATCGTCACGCGCCCGGTATAGCCGGCGGCGCACTTTAGGCTTCGCGTGGCATTCTGTATCGTGTCATATAATTTCAGGTAGGGCACCATCGCCCGCGCTTTCTCGGCATAATGGCGCACCTGCCCCGTGATGGCTGCCAAACTAGCGTCCTCTAATAAAGGCTGACACAGGGTCATCAACCAGGTTGGCGCCATCATTGCGTCGGCATCGGTCGTCGCGATGATGGCGCCTTGGGCATGTTCCAATCCCACCTGGCGCGCATAGGCAACACCATAAAGCGGATTGGTGTATTCGATAGTCTGCACCCCGCAAGCGCGGCTGATCTGGGCCGTCTGATCCGTGCAGTTATTGGCAACAACAATGATTTCATAGGGTTGGTTTGTACACTGGGTCATCAGCGCCTCCAAAAGTTGGGGTAACAAACTGGCCTCGTTATAGGCGGGTACGATGATCGAGTACAAAGGCTGCTGGTCAACGTCGCGCGTCTGCAAATAAGCCTGACGAATCTGACACAGCGTCTGCGCCTGCCGCTCCGGTTGCAGCCGTAGACGCTGGTGCCTTTTGAGTAGATTGTTCAGATATACTTTGGGTGATGTGGAGGGCGATCTTGTTGCTGCGAACATGCATAGTCCTTGACGATTCATAAAATAGAAAATTCCTATAAAGGGTTTCATCTTATTATCATGGCACGTTAGCGGTTCATATGCAATAGAATAGGCAGTCAAAATTCATCATGAGCGCTAGACCAGACTTTTGCAGTAGGCAAAAATTCCGTTTTGTGGCGAAGCGAAGAAATAGGGGGAACGGGGACATCTGAGGGGAACAACTGAATCCTTTGCTGATTCCTTTCGTCGTATATATACTTGCTACGGGAATAGATGAGAATTGTCTTCAGAGGAAAGCCTCTATCAATCGTTCTCATTGGTGACCGTGAGCAGTATAGTAGACCCTTCCTGTTGTGTAGCTACGATGAGCTACTTATAGAGAAAACAAATAAACTTCAGACAATCGAGGAGAAAGCACGCCTCGTGCGACCCGATCGGCACCCTGCGTGCCTATTCCTCAATGATATGACTTTTAAATGTTTTGTCTATAAGAAGAGCTAGATGCGCTTCTATACGCGTTTCTGGCGGATTTTGGTAGAGGCTTTTAATAGGCGAATCAATCGGGTAGCGTCACGGTTGGTGTTCCAGTGACGCTACCCGCTACGTTTTTGAGACAGATTATCCCTGATCGTCCGCGATCAGGAAGTAAGCACCTTCGGATCCGGGCAAGCCGGATCGCTTGTTCATTCAGCAACACCCATCCACAATTCGCTCATTGCGCACATCCTTGTTCTCCGTTAAAATAGTGGCATGAATCCCAACCGCAGCAAAAACAATTCAAAGGATGACCTCTATGCATTTCGATCTCTTAATCAAAGGCGGTGAAGTCGTCGATCCGGGTGGCGGCTACAATGGACGGCTTGATGTTGCCATCAAGCGCAACCGGATCGCGGCTGTCGAACCGAATATTCCCGCCGAAAGCGCCTTCCGCGTGATCGATGCCAGCGGCCAATTTGTGACGCCTGGCTTGGTGGATTTGCACACGCATGTCTACCATAGTGTCACCACCTGGGGCGTCCTGGCCGATCCGGTGGCCGCGCGCAGCGGCGTTACGACCTGGCTGGATGTCGGTTCGGCGGGGGCGTATAATTTGCAGGGTTTCCGCGAATTTATTGCCAAGCCGTCCGACGCTCGGCTTTATGCGCTGCTCAACATTTCGTCGATTGGGTTGACCGCGCCGACCTGGGAATTGTCCAATCTCAATTATTGCGATGTCGATCTCTGCTGCAAACTGATCGATTTAAATCGCGATCTGGTGTTGGGCGTCAAGGTGCGGATTGATGCTAATACCACCAGCGGCACCGGCATCGAACCCTTGCGCCGGGCGCGCCAGGCCGCCGAACAGACGGAATTGCCGATGATGGTGCATATTGGCAAAGCGCCACCCGAACTGCACGAGGTGTTGCCCTTGTTGCGGCCCGGCGACATTTTGACCCATTGCTTCACCGGCCAATCCATGCGTATTATCGATGACACGGGCCAATTAATCGACGCCGCCAAGCGGGTCTGGGATATGGGCGTGGTTATGGACATTGGGCATGGCGCGGGTTCATTCTCGTTTGAGACCGCCGAAGCCCTGATCCGCGCCGGTCACCTGCCCGATGTGATTTCGTCGGACATTCATCAATTTAGCATTAACGGGCCACTCTTTGATTTGCCCACCTGCATGAGCAAGTTTTTGGCGATTGGCATGACATTGCCGCAAGTCATCGAAGCCGCGACTTCACGTCCAGCGGCCGTGCTTGGCATGCAAAACGAAATCGGTACGCTCAAGCCCGGCGCGTTGGCCGATGTCGCCTTGTTCCACGTGGAACAAGGGAGTTTTACCTTTTATGACATTCACATGAATTCGCGCGTCGGCAAAGAATTGCTTCGCAACATCCTGACGATTGTCAATGGCCGGCCAATGGCTATCATGTCCGATCCGCCACCAGCGCCGTGGATCGAATTGACCGAAGAACAGCAGAATTTGGTCAAGTGGGGCCATACGCCGACAGCTATGAGCAAATGAGAAAAGAAACAAGTAGCAAGAAACAAGTAGCAAGAAACAAGTAGCAAGTAACAGGTAACAGGTAATATCGTCCACTCGGTAACTCCTGCAAAATTGCTACTTACTTGTTACCTGTTACCGGCTACCTACCTAACAACGAACGCCTAGAAAGGCCACTATCTCATGTTCAAAATTATGGTCGGTGAATGCAAACAGGAAGTTTCTTCCTTTAATCCAGCACTAAGCACCTATGCGGATTTTGACATCTTGGTTGGTGAATCGCTGATCGATTTCCATCGCGGTGGTCAGGTTGAGCTGGGCGGGGCATTACAAGTGTTTGACCAGCGCGCCGATGTGGCGCTAATCCCTACCTACAGCGCATGCTCGATCACGTCGGGCGGGACATTGGAACGCGCCAGTTTTCAACGATTGATGGCTGAATTTTTGACTGCCGTGCGCGCCGCGCCACCAGTTGATGCGGTCTATTTATCCTTGCATGGGGCGATGGGCGCGCAAGGTGAAGACGATCCAGAAGGTTTGTTGCTCCAAGAAGTGCGCAAAATTCTGGGTGAACAAATTCCGATCGTCATCTCGTTGGATCTGCACGGCGTGCTCACGGACCGCATGTTGCAGCACAGCAATGCGATTGTGGCCTATCACACCTATCCGCATGTAGATTTTTTCCAAACTGGCGTGCGCGCCGCCCATCTGCTCCTCAAGATTCTCGACGGGACTGCCAAACCAGTGACGGCACACATCCGCATCCCGGCATTGGTGCGCGGCCCAGAACTGATCACAGAAACCGGGCTCTTCGGCCAGATGATTCGGCAGGCCCAGGTGCTGGAAACGAGCGAAATGGGTTTGTCAGCGGGCATGTTTATCGGCAATCCGTTTACCGATGTGCTCGATCTGGCCACGAATAGCTTTGTCGTCGCCAATGACGATGTGGAATGGGCCAAGCGTGGGGTGGCTGGCCTGGCCGATCAATTCTGGCAAGTGCGCGAGAGACTGTACCAACCGTTGATCAGCCTGGAAGAAGCGTTGAGTACGGCCCAAGCCAAGCTCGGCCAGGGCACTTTTGTCTTTGTCGATGCTGCCGACGCCACCAGTTCGGGCGCGTCGGGCGACAGCAATGCGATCTTGCGCGGTTTTGTCGAAAGCGGTTATCCCGGCAAAGCCCTGTTGCCAATTGTCGATCCGCCAGCCGTGCAAATCGCGATCCAGGCTGGGATTGGCGGCGAGATCAAGACAACGTTGGGTGGTCAACTCGACCGACAACGGTTTACACCGCTGCCCGTGACAGCCACTGTCAAATTGTTGTCTGACGGGGATTTTATCAACGAGTCGCATGGCACAATTTGGTCCGCCGGTCCTACGGCGGTGCTCCAAGTGGACAAGATCACGGTGATCGTCACTAGTCGCGCCGTAAGCCTGTACGATCGGTCACTGTTTTATGCGCATGGACAAGACCCGCAACGCTTTGATGCCGTGGTCGTCAAGTCGCCGCACTGTCAACATCACATGTTTACCGATTGGGCCGCGGCGATGCTCAATGTCGATGTTGATGGTTCGACCAGTGCCAACTTGCCGCGTTTG
>JBBREZ010000071.1:0-18660 GCA_038225095.1 Caldilineales bacterium | reverse complement strand
TCATGCGGATAATACCTATTTGTTGGACGTGCGATAACTTCTTTTGCAGCAGCGATCTCAGAAGATTGCGTAGACAGCGATTATGTTCAATTACGTGAAGCGGTGTAATTGCCACATCGTCCAGCATCTGATCTAGCAAGTCAAACTGTTCAATCGTCAGCAACATTGCTTCTGATATAAAGTTGACAAATTCAGCTAGCTGGCCTGTCTCAATCTCGCCAGAAAGGAGAGAATAAAATTTATCTGTTTCTTCGATCGCTTGCCGAATAAATCGCAAATCTTTATCTTTGCCAGGCTTTGGCCGATCCGACATAATAGAAGCCTCTTCGACGGTGCGCTGTTTGCGAAGACAATGGAAAGAAGTCTCTATTCTATCGTTGTCGACCTATATCTACCAAAACACAGGTGGATTTAGGAAGCATAAGGCGAACCATGCAGCGCAGCCCTTGCCAAAGATAACCGATTTATATAAGGCGAATTCTGATTTTAACGCACGACTCATACGATTATATAGGTGTACTTGACGCCATAGCGCTTGGGTGAGATTAGTTAATCAAAATTATCGCTAAATATGGGCTAAATTTGTCCTTTTAAGTTATAGAAAATCGTCGACGATTCGGTATCGTATGAGCAGTTCAGTTTGAGATTGTAGTTCACTGCTCATTAAAATCAACATAAATCTGCTACATAATAAGATAAGTTACGCAATATAAATTACAATATTATTGTGCTTCCAATCGTAGCCATTGTCAATGGTACCTGAGTCCTATTTCGATCAATCGCCAAAAAATCTTAATTGCTTTTTCAGCTTTCTAAACTTTAGCTAAATTAACGCTTTTTGTTTGCTTAATATTAACTATTGTAAAGTATCGAAACGCATTGCTGTTTTAATCAATAAAGTGCCTAATTTATTCACTTTTTATCGCTTTTGAGTTTTGTACAAGTATTGTACAGGCTATAGGCGTGGCAGCACTAGGATTGTGAAAGCCTGGAATCGATTTCAGGCTTTGGATCTTCGCTTTCCATAAGTTTACTTCTCTCACAGTCTAATCTACCATAACTTCTAATCTACCATAACTTCTAATCTACCATAACTACTGTCCTATATCAGTCAAATGGTTTTACCGATACAATGGAAGCTATGATATATCATAGCTCTTGCTCCGGTTATCTAATTCACCTTACACTGTTGCTGACCAAAGCGCAGCAATCTTATCTAGCCACTAAATGGAAGGATTTTCCGATGCTAAATTCGCAACAAGCAATCATTCGGCTGTTAACCATTATCACATTGACCCTTTCATTTTCTTCGCAAAAAAACCCTGTCTTCTCTGCTACCAATGTCGCGCCTGCGCTTGATCAGCCTGGCTATCAACGCGCATTGGCGCCAACTATTGTTGGGGGGAGAAACGCAAACATGGGTGAATATCCCTGGCAGGTGTTATTAAGCCAAGGTTGTGGTGGTTCGCTGATCGCAGCGCAATGGGTGCTAACTGCCGCCCACTGTGTTCTCGAAAACAATCAAATTGTGGATAACTTTACCATTTACCTGGGCGCCTACGACCTTACTAACCTAGATGCCGAGGTACAAATTCAAAACCCGATCCAGGTGATTCCGCATCCGAACTATAACGCTACTACAGAAAACAACGATCTGGCCTTGATCAAGTTAGCTTCGCCTGCTACCTTAAACAACCGCGTTGCCATGATTGGCTTGACGTCGAGTGATGAAGACAGTTCGCTGGCTAGCGCAGGAACGTTAGCTACCGTCACCGGCTGGGGGACGCTTTCCGAAAATGGGCCGTCGCCGCAGATATTACAAACCGTGGCCGTTCCCATTGTCGCCAATCAAACGTGTAATACTACTTACCTGGGTAGCATTACCAATAACATGTTATGCGCCGGCTATGCAGCAGGGGGCAAAGATGCCTGTCAAGGCGACAGTGGGGGGCCCTTGATTGTGGCTGATGGGCATGGACATTGGAAACAGACCGGGATCGTCAGTTTTGGCATTGGTTGCGCCGAACCGGACTATTACGGTGTCTATACACGTGTGTCACGCTACATCGATTGGATCAGTGCGCAAATCAGCGAGCCCGGATCGACGCCAACCCCGACGCCAGTCACGCCCACGGTCACACCAGCCCCTACAGCCACGCCAACGGGTGTACCTGTCTCGCTCGTGTTAAGCGCCGAAAGTGGCATTGCGGCCATTTTTCTGGATTGGCATCCAGCCGCCTCGATCGATGTGCTGGGTTATCAGGTGCTTCGCCAAACCGCTGCTGCGCCGGCAATCATCCTCACCGACCAGCGCGTAGACACCGACTATACAGACGAGGCCGCAACCGTTGGCAACCAGCTTACGCCAGGGGTAGAATATTGTTATACGGTGGAAGCCCTCGACGAACACAGCAAGGTCGTCGCGCGATCGAATCTAGTCTGCACTGTTTTTGGCACGCTCAACATAGCGGCGACCAATGCGAAAGTTAAGCCAGGCACCATTGCCGCTATTCCCATTACCGTCCATAACGCCACGAATCTCCGCCTTAGCCAGAGCCATATCGTGCTCAACTATGATAACAGCCTGCTCAGTTACCACGCCGTCACTTCGACTGTGCTGACGCTCGGCTATACTTGGACTGTGACCAACACGGCAGGTCAACTCCAGATTCAAGCGCTCCCGTTTAGCCCAACCGACCCCGCCGCTTTATATGGTGACGGCGCCTTGTTTGCGTTGAGTTTCAACGCGATTGGCCAAGCGGGGGAACAGAGTCTCCTGGATTTACAAGCACAGGCAGCCATATCCCAAACCGGCTCCACTATCACCGCCTTAAATCCAGCGGACCAAGTGGTTGATGTGCCGCTTAGCCTGCAAGGAGGTGTTGTTCGCCTGGAAGCTAAACCAACCTATTTTCGGGGCGATGTCAATGGCGACGGCGTGCTCTCGGCCGCCGACGTAGACCGTACCCAACAATGGGTGAATAGTGCCCAGTCGCCCAGTAGCACTGTGTTGGATGCGGACGTGTTGGATGCGGACGTGTTGGATGCGGGGGATGTGAATAACAACGGGCAGCTAGACGCTGGCGATGCTGCCATGATCGCCTACGTGGTGGAGAACGGCATGTGGCCGCCGTTGCCCAGCGCAACGGCCAACGCGCGCACGAATGCTGCGGAGCCGGTCAATACGCAGTTACAGCTTGATGCTGGCGTGAGCGCAATGGCTAGCGTCGTGGTAACAACGACATTGCAGGTTGATAATGCAACGGGCATGGCCGCCGGTGAGTTTACCCTTGTCTATGATCCAGCGGTCATTGCGCGCATCGTTTCCGTGCACAGCGCTATCAATCGCGCCCAAACCGCTTTTAACGACCAGCAGACCGGTTTATTGCCGATGACGATCATCACGACGACGCCGCTTAGCGGGCAGCAAACGCTGTTGACGATTGTCTTCCAATTGCGCGCAGATGCCCCCATTGGTGACAGCCCTTTGTTGCTGGCCGACGCCACCTTGTATGACTTGAATGGGCGCGATCTTGTCCGTTCTTTTGCCAATCACGCATTGACCCGCCAAAGCACCACCATTCACGTTCAACCGTCAATCAAGACGCTTTATTTGCCTGTGATCAGGCGGTAGACAGGTAGACAGAGGAATTGTCTTACTTGTCTACCTGTCTACCGCGTTTCCCTACCCCACCACAATCGCTGGTGTATTCGCTTCTTGGATCAAGCTGTTCAAATTTTCCACGTCACCGTCGAGTAGGGCCTGTAAGTGGCTTAACTGCGCGTCAATCTGGCCGGCATAGACGGTCGTCAGTTCACGCGCCTGTTGCGTTGGGGCCCGGTCGGCGCTGCCCACAATGGCAATCAGCGAAGCCAGCTTGGCATTCAGCCGCGCTGGCTCGTTAAGGCCAAAAGTGTCGTTTTGCTCACCGGGCAGGATCAGCTCGCTTTCAATCAGTTGGAGCTTTTCTGCCAATGCGTTGGCGGCGGCCACAACCGCCTGGCTGCTTTCTTTTTTGGACAGGCGCGTTGCCCAGTTTTTCGCCTGCGCCAATACATCACGCAATAGGGTAACCCCCTTGTGGGCATCCGAAATCTTGCTGTAAATTTGCAACAACAAGGCCAACTGAGCCTCTAGATCAGCCGGCGCGGTCGTGACGCGCCGATCATTCACCACTGCAAAGGCTTCGCTGAGCACACGGTCGCCGAGGGTCAGGCGTACCTGATAAACGCCCGGCGTTACCAGTGGGCCATTCACACTTTCGCCGGCCGTCTTGTTACCCAATACTTTGGTGGCGCCGGCATAACGCAAGTCCCACAAGAATTGATTGACCCCTGCTTGGCATGGTAACCACGGTCCCGGATCCAGCGCCTTTTCCTTGTCGGTTTGTTTGTCATAGGCAACGGGTTTGGGTTTGAACTCGCGGATCAAATTGCCTTGGCTATCCAAAAAGGCCAGGGCTGCGTTAGCCGTTGCCTCAGGCGCTTCGGCCAGGTAAAATTTGATGACCACGCCACGCGGCGCGCCCTTGCCACAGTCGAGAAAAGTGGTCTCCAGATGGCCGGTCGCGTTTTTCTTGGTCACCGAAATGCCGGCTTTGCCCAACCCAATGCCATAGCTTTTGCCCTCGCTGCCGCTAGAAAAGGCCGAGAATAGATCCGCCAATAGACGGTAGGCTGAGCGCGGCTTAAAAAGATGCAGATCCGCTTTTTGCGCGGCATCGCTGAGTTGATAGAGCGGCGTTAAATCATCCAGAATCCAGAAAGCGCGGCCATGTGTACCGACAATCAGATCGTTTTCCTTGATCAGCAAATCATAGATCGGCGTCACCGGCAGGTTGGCTTGCCAGCGTTGCCAGTGCTCACCGTCGTCAAAGGAAAGATAGAGACCGGTTTCTGTGCCCGCGTACAGCAACCCCTGGCGCGTGGGATCGGCGCGAATCACCCGCGTGTAATCGTCGGCGGGGATGCCATCCGTGATTTTCTGCCAGCTTTGCCCATAATCATTCGTCTTGTAGAGATAGGGCGTCGGATCATCAAGTTTGTAGCGCGTGGCCGCCAAATACAGGGTGGCTGGATCATGCGGCGAAGGCTCCACCGTGCGCACAAAGCTCCATTCGGGCAGCTCGGCGGGTGTGACATTCGTCCAATTTTTGCCGTTATCGCGCGATAGATAGACCAGGCCATCATCACTGCCCGACCAAAGTACGCCCTTTTCGTGCGGGGATTCGCGCAAGGTGGCGATCGTGCAATAATGTTCCGCGCCACTGGTATCTTTGGTGATCGGTCCGCCCGAAGGTGCCAACTTGGCAGGATCGTTGCGCGTCAAGTCGGGGCTGATCGGCTCCCAATGCATGCCTTCATCTTGGCTGCGAAAAACGACGTTGCCGGTTGAATAAAGGATCTTGGAATCATGCGGCGATAAAAGGATGGGAAAGGTCCATGGGAAACGATATTTTAGATTTCGGGGGCCAACGCCGTTGTAGACTTCTGGCCAAACGTTGATCAGTTGGATGTGGCCGGTGCGATGATCATAGCGTTGCAGCGCGCCACCACCGCCGGGTGAACTGCCTACAGCGCCCACATAGACAATGTTTGCATCTTGTGGATGCACGGCAATAAAGCCGCTTTCGCCGGTGCCCGCGGCGTAACAGTCGCTCCAAGCAATCGCCCCATCGTTGGTATTGCTGGGCACGCTAATGCTCGAATTATCCTGCTGCGTGCCGTAGACTCGATAGGGAAATTGGTTGTCGGCCGCGATATTATAGAATTGACCGGTCAATTGATTGTAAATGCTCGAAAACGTCTCGCCGCTGTTGAAGGAAATACACGCGCCACCGTCATTGCCTTCGATCATCCGTTGGTGATGGCGCGGGTCGATCCAGAGATCGTGATTATCACCGTGGGGCGTTGGGATCTCGTCGAAATTTTTGCCGCCGTCGGTCGATTTCCACATGCTCAGATTCAAGATATACAACGTGTCGGCATCCTGTGGATCGGCAAAAACGTGGCTGTAATACCACGGTCGATAGCGCAAATCTTGCTTGTCAGTCGTCTGTTGCCAGGTGACACCAAAATCATCAGAGCGAAAGAGCGCGCCTTCGGCATGTTCCACCAACGCCCAAACGCGCCCTGCTTTGACCGGTGACGCTGCGACGCCAATCTTGCCTTTCAGACCCTTGGGCAGGCCAGGATTTTCGCTAATGTCCGTCCAAGTATCGCCGCCATCCATGGATTTCCAAAGACCACTGTCGGGCCCACCGCTGGAAAGTTCCCAGAAATTCCGATAGGTTTCCCAAAGGCTGGCATAGAGGATGTCGGGGTTATTGGGGTCGAAGGTAAGGTCTACGGCCCCCGCCTTGTCACTCTTATAGAGAACGCGTTCCCAGTGTTTGCCGCCATCTTTGGAGCGGTAAACGCCGCGCGTTTCATTGCGCCCAAAGGCATGACCCAAGGCCGCCACATAGACAAGGTCGGGGTTTTTGGGGTGGATGCGCACTTTGCCAATGTGGCGCGTGTCGTCCAGGCCCACATGGCGCCAACTTTGGCCGCCATCCACCGACTTGTACACGCCGTTGCCATGCGAAACGTCAAGGCGAATCGTGCTTTCGCCCATGCCCGCATAGATCACATTCGGGTCGGAATCAGAAACGGCCAGGGCGCCTACCGAGGCGGTCTTAAAAAAGCCATCGGAAACATTGTTCCAGGTCACGCCGGCATCGGTCGTCTTCCAGACGCCACCGGCACATGCGCCAAAATAGAAGGTGGCCGGGTTGCGTGGATCACCGGCGACGGCCACCACGCGGCCACCGCGCGGCGGGCCAATACAGCGCCAGGTCATTGTATCCAGCAAGCTTTGCGTCAACGTTGGCATCATTTTTTATTTCTCCATTCTTGGGTGGTAAAGTTAAAGATCGCGGAAGAGGAAGATCTTATTGGCTATTATAGTAGACATGATTCGGAATAAATAACCGCAGGGGAAACAGGCTTCGACGTGAGCTCAGCCGAACGGTAGACAAGTACACAGGAATGCACAACCTGTCTACCTGTGTACTTGTCTACCTAGCGCCTATCCTCCGTTATTCTAAATAATCTTAAATTATAATAATCTTTATTATATAGTGATAGAACATAGACGGCAATCCAGATGCGGCATCCCAAATTTTTGGCACAAATGAAATTTGGCCGCTCAGGCGCGGGATTTATCCCTGCTGCCGTTACAATAGGCAGATTCAAAAAATTCCGTTATAATTTTGGCTTGCCAAGTTTTTTCCATAAATTGTGATCAGCGTCATTATGGCTCATAAAGCAAACCGGCATCATATAAAACCACCTACGATGCACGACGTCGCGAAGCTTGCGGGGGTTTCGCAAAGTACCGTCTCGCGGGTTTTGAGCACGACACCATCCTCGATCTCGATCAGCGAACCCACGCGCCAAAAAATCTTTGATGCCGCCGATCAACTAAGCTATCGGCCCAACTGGACGGCCCGTAGCCTACGCACGCTCCACACCCAAATGATCGCGGTCTTGATTGCCGACATCTCGAATAGCTTTTATCACCCAATGGTGCGCGCCATCCAAGATGTCGCCCGCTTGCACCACTATGATGTGCTGATCGCCAACAGCGATCACAATTACGAGAATGAGCGCGGTTTTTGCGAAGCGATTTTGCGCCGCCCGGTCGATGGGATTGTGATGGTGCCTTACTATCTCGATTTGCAAGAAATTGACCGCCTGATCAAATCGACCAGCGCCCATATTGTCGTGCTCGGCAACCATATTACGCATCCAGCCATCGACTATGTGTGGTTGGATGATGAACAAGCCACCTTTGAAGCGGTAACCTGGCTGCTCAACCAACGTGACAAGCGCCGCATTGGCTTTATCGGGGTTTCCGACAAGCTCCCCCCAGGCCCGCGCCGTTGGCGCGGCTTCAAACGAGCGTTGGATGTAGCCGGCCTGACGATGGACCCTACGCTGTTGCAAGTGGGCGATTTCAGTATTGAAAGCGGCGCGCGGGCTATGCAGCAATTACTGAAGGACAATCGTCCACCTTTTGCGGTCTACGCGTGTAATGATCTGATGGCGATTGGCGCGATCACGATGGCCCAGGAAATGGGCTATGCCGTCCCGCAAGACATCGCCGTGATTGGCTTTGACGATATTCCAGAAGCCCAGATGATCACGCCCAAGTTGACGACGATTGCCCAGCCCGCGCGTGAAATTGGCAAAACATTGGCGAATTTGCTGTTCGACCGCATTGAAAACCGGATCACGACTGCACCACGCCGCGTGAAAGTCAACCATCAATTAATGATCCGCGGCTCAGCCTGATGGCAAGGCACCATGCGCTTTAGCCAGCAAGGTCAGGCTACATTCGGTCATAGAGTTGAATATACCCACTTTTTCGTAAATTGATTGGGTGCAGCTCAGGGTGGGGGCGCGACCAACTGCGTGCATTGCACCGGTCAGGCCGCGTTGGGTTATCCATTCAGGTGATGACCAGTGCGCTGCACGCAGTTGGTCGCGCCCCCACCCTGAGCTGCATCTAAATTGATTAGCCTGCTTGACAGAAACTTCAAATAGTGGTAATTTATGCATACGATTGCACCCCGTTTTTGTTAGCCAAGCGGCCTGTTCATGATTGAAGTATGCTACTGACAGAAATTCCGGTGGAAGCGAGTAACAAAGACGGTTGAATTCATTTGTCCTACGGGCCAAATTAGTGTACAATTAGTTCCATTCAGGGCATTCTCAGGCCAGATTTCCCGAACTCCCCAAATCTGTAGAGTAGGAATTGTTGGCAAGCTCCAGTTTGTTTTTCACCCAACTGACTGTA
Organism: Caldilineales bacterium; assembly: GCA_038225095.1. GTDB lineage: Bacteria > Chloroflexota > Anaerolineae > Caldilineales > Caldilineaceae > JAPLGZ01. The sequence continues at coordinate 9,818 of JBBREZ010000071.1, read as the reverse complement.
CTACACCGCTCTTTTTTCGTTAAATTTCTGATATGGCGTTGCCCATCCGCTCCCAAGGCGCAACGCCCGCTAATTTGTCTGGGCTTCACACTTCTATAGCGTGCAGCTTGATTGTAAATTTTTCTACCCTTATAACAAAGTTACAGGAGAAAATTCGATGAGCAAGAATACAAATGTCAGTGGCGATCAGAAACTGTCCCGTCGTCAGTTTCTGATTGGCAGCGGTACCGTGCTTTCCGCCGCCGTTTTGGTCGCCTGTGCGCCCGCCGGTCAAGCACCGGCAGCGGCGCCAGCGGCTGCACCCGCTGCTGGTGGCGCCGCTGCGGCGGTGCCCGTCCCTACCCCAACCGTCGGGATCAATGAATATGGTAAGGCCGACAAGCCCGTCTTACTATGGCACGGCTTGGGCGGCGCCGACGGCAAAACCTTTGCCACGATGCTGGCGCAATACGCCAAGGAGAATGAAGGCGTCGCCGTCCGCTCGGAAACTTATGCCTGGGACGTCTTCTTCCAGAAGTTTCCCACCGCCGTGGCCGCCGGCACCCCGCCCGATTGGGTGATCTTCCACGCTGCTGAAGTGCCACAAATGTCGTCACAAGGGCTGATGATGCCGCTCGACGACATCTTCTTCAGTGGTGATATTCCCAAGGAAGACTTCAGCCCGGCGATCATGAAAGTGATCAGCAGTGAGGGTAAGGCGATGGCTGTACCCTTCGACAACCACGGCTGGCTCCAGTATGTCAACACCAAGGTCATTAAGGATGCAGGCCTTGATCCGATGAAACTGCCCACCAATGGCGCCGAGTTCATCGATTTTGCCTTGAAAGTCACCACTGACGAGGCCGGCAAGCACCCGAATGAGAGTGGCTTTAATGCGGACAAGACCAAGGTGTGGGCGCTCGATTATTCCTGGAACCGCTTCACCTATCCGTCCACAATGTGGCAGTTTGGCGGCGGCACTGTCAGCGAAGATCAGAAAAAGTCACTGCTTGACAGCGAACAGTCGATGGCGGCGATTCAATACTGGCACGATTTGATGTACAAGCACAAAGTTGTCCGACCACAAGTGCCCGGCATTCTGGGTGCCAACACTATCTACAAAACCAATTCGCTTGCCATCTGGTGGGATGGCACCTGGTCGCTGAACTTCTTCAAGGACAACCCAGATATTGCGCCACCCACGACCTATGCGACCGGTCTGCTCTCGCTGGCGCCGGACGGCAAACAAGCGTGCAAGATCGATTCGCACATTATGTGTATCCCCACCGGCGTGAAGGATGATGGTATTGCGCGCGCCAAGAAGCTGATCAAATGGTTGTCGGACAACGGCAAGACCTGGGCCACCTCCGGCCAGATCCCGGCGCGCCTCTCGGTGCAAAAGGACCCGGCGGTGCAGGGCATCTGGTCGGTAAAGGCTGCAGCCGAGGCGTTCAATAAAATTGGTCATACTGAAGTGCCGCACAAAGCCTTTATCGAAATTCAGACGGCATGGGAAACTGCGGTCAGCGCGGCGCTGGGCAACACAACGCCGGTTGATCAGGCGTTAAAAGATGGCGCCAAGCAGATTCAAGATATTCTCGACCGAGCATAGTCTTTACCTCATGCTCTTGTTCAAAGATTAGCCCCGCGCCTGAGCATTATTTTTGTGTTCAGGTGTGGGAGAGTGTTGTCTCGGTCAACAGTTTCCTCCCCAAGCTAGGAAGGGTTAGGGACACTGTCGTTCAGTTAGGGGCGGCTGTCGCTCCATAGCGTGGACAGCATCCTCAGATACGATACTGGCTGAGGTAGAGCCGTATCTGAGGATGCTCCTTCCATGAAAAAGTTACTTGAGCTGTTCCAAAAAATAACTAGGCTAGCATAACAAGAAAAATACTTCGTAGGTGCGTGCTTGTAGCCGCACATTCTTTGCGATTCCACAAATGTGCGGCTACAAGCACGCACCTACTGGCATAGTTTGCTTTTCAGAATTGTCCTAAGGCCAATCCAAGCCATCAATAACGATCCAGGGATCGAGACCTTCGGCAGAGCGTTCGACGACTCGACTGAGCTCGCCGAAGTCTGAGCTCACGCCGAAGTCTCAGGTCGACGCCTGACCGGAGGAAAAGGCTCCACGACTCGACTGCCGTTCGCCGAACGTCCTGTCAGGTCGGTCAATAGGCCCAGTCCGTATCCTTATTTATTCGGAATGGCCTAACTAAATGGCAGTGAGGGATAGGGAATTATTTATGCAAATCTCGCAAACACTCGCGCGGAGTCAAACGCAGGCAAAGACTGATCAGCGCTGGAAGCAATTGCGCAAGCAACTGCCTAATTATTTATTTATTCTGCCGCATCTGCTTTTGTTTGTGGTCTTCCTGATCTGGCCGATTATCCGCGGTTTGCAGATCAGTCTTTATGACTGGAAGATCATGGCAAAGACCCAGCACTTTGTAGGCGCGGCTAATTATGGGGCGCTGTTTGCCGATCCTCGCTGGTGGAAAGTGCTCAGCAACACAGTTTATTTTGCCGTATTGACGGTCGCAATCAATGTAATTCTGGCGCTCTTCGTCGCTGCGGCGCTGAAACGCAGTTTTCACGGTCGCGATTTTTTTCGTGTCCTATTTTATGCGCCGGGGATCATGTCGGTTTCGGTGTTGGGCATCATTGCCCAGCAAATCTGGGACCAGCAACACGGCGTGTTGAATTATTTTATCGTCGGATACTTCAATGGCCCGCGGGTTAACTGGCTGGGGTTGGCCAGCTTGGTGATTCCTTCACTGTCGATCACGACGGTCTGGTGGACTTTTGGCTTCCCGATGTTGGTCTTTCTAGCCGGCCTCCAGAACATCCCAGAACCGCTTTACGAGGCGGCCAAGATCGATGGTGCCGACATCTGGCAAAGTTTCACGCGCATTACCCTGCCGCTGATTTCGCCGACGATGCTGTTTGTGGTGGTGACGCAGTTTATCGCCCATATGCAAGTCTTTGCGCAACCCTTTGCGATCACTGGTGGTGGTCCTGGCAACGAATCACGCTCGGTGGTCATGTATCTGTACGAAACTGCCTGGAAATTTTTCCGCTTTGGGTATGCCTCGACTATGGCTGTCGCGCTGGCCGCGATTATGATTATTATCACCGTCATCCAGTTTAGATTGTTGCGCAATCGCACGGAATATTAGTGATCAGTCATCTAGCGACCCGCCACTTTTGCCTGAACCATTGAAAGGGTCTGCTGACAGCGCAGGAAGTGCCCGCAGGCACTCGGTCATTGAGTCGCTGAGGCGACTTCCTGGCTTTCAGTAGCGGGTTTCAACCCTGCGCTTGGCAAAGTGTCGGGTCGCGAGATCAGTCGTTAGAGGTACCGCCAGGATAGTTTGTGGCTGTACGGACAATCACCTGCGTAACATGCGTTCGTTACTTTATATCAGGAGCTACAATTGGCTACATCCACATCCACACTTTCACGCCCCACAGCGCGCCGCTGGAAATTTCCAAAGGAGACGCTACTTTTCTGGGTGGTGCTGACGCCACTTGCGATTGCGGTGATCGTACCGCTCTTTTATATGACAGCCATGGCCTTTACGCCTGAGCAAGATCAGTTGCAATGGCCGATTCAGTGGATTCCCCATCATCCGTCGGTGGCTAATTTTCGGCAAATTTTTCTGGACTCAACGCTGCCCGTTGCGCGGTGGTTTATGAACAGTGTGTTGGTGGCGACGGTAGGCATGCTGATCATTTTATTTCTTGCCTCGCTCAGCGCCTATGCTTTCGCCCGGCTGGAATTTCCGGGGCGCGGTCTGATTTTCTCGATCTTGTTGGTCAGTTTGATGATCCCCGGCGCGGTTACGCTGATTCCATCGTTTCTATTGTTGCGCGATCTTCAGTTGTTAGACACCTATCATGCGATCTGGTGGCCGGGTGCGGCCTCGGTGGGTGGGATTTTCCTCTTGCGTCAACACTTTTTTGCCATCCCGAAAGAACTGGAAGATGCCGCCAACGTCGATGGTGCCAGTCGGTTTCGCATTTATTGGCAAATTTGCCTACCCCTGGTGCGCTCGGCGATGATTGCGTTGGCGATTTTTACCTTCCTGGGCTTTTGGAATGACCTATTCTGGCCGTTGATCGTTTTAAGCGACCGCGCCAATCTTACCTTGCCGATTGGCCTGCTCGTTCTGAGCCAGGGTAGCTATATCCAGCGGGGCCTCGCCTTTGCGGGCGCCTTTATTGGCTCTGCGCCGCCTTTGCTTTTCTATGCGTTTTTCCAGCGCCAGATCATCCAAGGAATTACGACGGCCGGTCTGGCGGGACGTTGATAAATTGTCAATTGAGAATGGTTAACTGTTAATGGATTCTAACATGGCGCTGACAGGTAAAGATGCAGACAATGGGGGTGATAACCTGGATCTTCTAGTTCTAGCGCGCTCACCTCGTTTCCAAGCTTTACTGAGCAAATCGCGGCAGAGTATCAAGGTAGGCAAGGGCTTATCACGCGATGAATTTTGGCAAGCCGTGGAGGAACGCAGTCGCAGACAACCCACCGAAGCACCTACGCCTGAGTAAAAAATGGTATAGAAATGGTAAGATCATAAACGTATGCAAAGGTGTTCTATGCATCAAATCGAGTTAAAAGAAGTCAGTTCTCATCGCTTTACTGATAGATAAAACATTTAAAACTCATATAATCAACCGTAGGGGCGCTGCTTGCTGCGTCCGTGTGGTCTGCACAGCAGGCGCAGCAAGCAGCGCCCGTGCCTATCTACGAAGTTTAAATGCTTTCTCTATGAGCAAATCAATGACTTAATTCAAACTGCGCTGAATGAAGAAGAAGTGTTGATTTTAGAAAAAAAAACCTATCTTAAAGCTCACGCACATCGACGTCACAAAACTACGCCGTCGTCGCGGCAGCGCAAAAGGGTTGATTCAAATGGCAGGGGATTTTGATGTGCCTCTGGAAGATTTTGATGAGTACATGCAATAAAATAAAAGATTGTGGTAAGAGAAAGTATATGAACACATGACTGCTCAATCAGCACAAATTTATCTAGATAACAATCGCACAATTAGCGAAATCTCGCCCTTGCTTTTTGGCGGCTTTGTTGAACATATGGGCCGCTGCGTCTATGAAGGCATCTACGACCCGGCCTCGCCGCTGGCTGACGAAAATGGTTTTCGTCGCGATGTGCTCGCTGCCCTCCGCGAACAAAACTATACGACCATCCGCTACCCCGGCGGCAACTTTCTCAGCGGTTACAACTGGCTGGATGGCGTTGGCCCCAAAGCCAACCGTCCCCGCCGTCGCGACTTAGCCTGGCAATCGGTTGAGACCAACCAATTCGGCACTAACGAATTTATCGAATTCTGCAAACTGCTCAATACGCAGCCGATGTTGGGCGTGAATATGGGCACGGGCACGATTGAAAGCGCGGCAAGTTTGGTCGAATATTGCAATGCCCCTACGGGCACGTATTACGCGGATCTGCGCGCGGAACATGGCTATCGCGAGCCGCATAATGTGAAATATTGGTGTGTCGGCAACGAAATGGACGGCCCCTGGCAGATCGGGCATCTGGACATGAACGAGTATGGCCGCAAAGCGTGCGAAGCCGCCAAGATGATGAAGTGGCATGATCCATCGATCAAATTAGTTTTGTGCGGTTCTTCTAACGACAGCATGCCAACCTATCCAGAATGGGATCGCGTGGCGCTGGAAACTTGTTGGGACCAGGTCGATTATCTATCGATCCACTATTATGCGGGCAATCGCGACAATGATACGCCGAGTTATCTCGCCAGCGCGGCGCCCTTTGAAGCCTATGTCGATACGCTGTCTGGCACCTTGCGCTACGTGAAGGCCAAACGGCGCAGCAACAAAGATGTCTATCTGTCCTGGGATGAATGGCAGGTCTGGTATAAAGACCGATCGGGGCGCGGGAATTGGACGGAAGCGCCGCATTTGAGCGAAGAAATTTACAACTTGGAAGACGCGTTGGTGGTAGCCCAGTGGTTGAACGTCTTTTTGCGTAAGAGCGATGTGCTCAAAATTGCCTGCGTGGCCCAAATTGTGAACGTGATTTCCTGGTTGCACACAAAACAAGATGGTTTACTTAAGCAGGCGTCGTTCTATCCGTTTATGCTCATGAGCAAATTAGCCCACGGTCAAGCACTTGATGTGCTGGTGCGCGCGCCCAAACATGAAACCAAGCAATACGGCGACCAGCCGCTACTCGATGTTTCGGCCAGCTATGACGAAGCGACTGGCACGAGCGGCATTTTTATTGTCAATCGCAGCGAAACTGAAACGTTGAATACTGAGCTGATCTGGCAGAGCACGGCCCCCCAGCAGGTCAGCGAAGCCTGGCAACTGGCCGGCACGGATGTGAAAGCGGTCAATTCGTGGGCACAGCCGCACAATATTACGGCGCAACCGATCAAGACGCCCGCCATCGATCACGGCAAATTGATGCTCATATTGCCGCCGCTATCGTTCACCGCGCTGAGTGTAAAGTAGCTCGTTCCTCACGCCGGGTGCCCCCTGGGCGCGTGGGAATGCAGTCCTGACGCTCCGCGTCGAGCCGTACACGCGACTACGGGGACGCGGTCGGATGTACTCATCCGCGACGTCCAGATCACATTCCAACGTCGGAGCGTTGGAATGAGCAAAACGAGAAAAATTACCCACCATCAAGGCCGGCGCAACGCCGTTCATCAATGTCCTCAAGCCCGTCTTCCTCATCGACCTGCGACCCAATCTTGACAAAGCCAAAATGTTCGGCAATCCCCAAGGAAGGCTGATTGTTGGGGCTAATCGAAAGCACAAAGCGCGTTACCCTATGTTGATTTTGCGCCCAGGTTATCAGCGCCTGGCAAGCTATCTTTTGCGTCTGGCTCAGACTGATCGCACGCGGTAACTAAGGCTGGGAGGCTAGATCACGTTGCACCTGGTCCAGCTAGGATAGTGCGGTGTAAATAACTATACAAAGGCTCGTCCTGTGTAACGCATATGGCGTAGGTGTACGGAGTGCGTTTTACGTAGCACAGAAAGTTGTCCCCTAGATAAATCGCTACAATTCATGGTATAATTTTTGCTAGCGGCCACTGAAATTTAGATTAGAAACTGTTACCCAACGAACAAATAGGTGATTACTTCGACAACGTAGTATGAGATTGGTGTAGGTGAGTGCAGCGCACTGGCTAGGGTGATGGTTCTAGGATTATGATGCTTTGGCCAGTGCAATGCACTCACAAGCCGCTATAATCTAGCGGTGTCAAAATAGCGACAAAAATAGGAGACAAAGATGTCATTTACTTACTATTCCACGGTGCGGCAAGTGTTAGCCAACCCTGCGGCGCGTGCGATCGTGGAGCAACATATCCCTGGCGCAACGACGCATCCACAACTCGATCTGGCCATGGACCTCTCGTTGGGCGAACTTGCCAACTATCCAGAATCGGGTCTGAACCGCGAAAAACTTCAAGCTTTGCTCGCAGATCTGGCAAACGTTGCCTAGCGCTTGCCTGTACAAAGCTTGTTTACAGCAAGAGGAGCCATTTACATGAGTAAGGATTTACAAACCATTGCCGTGGGCATAATCGGCGCTGGTGGCATGGGTGGCCGCCATGCGCGCAATCTATATGCACGCGTGGTGGGCGCCAAGGTTGTGGCCGTGATGGATGCTGACGCCGCGCGTGCGCAGCAGGTGGCAACGGATTGTGGCGATGCCCAAGTGTTCACGGACGCTCACCAGTTAATTCAGGCGGCCAATGTGGACGCCGTGCTGATCGCTTCGCCGGATCGCACGCACGCCGAATTTGTGTTGGCCTGTCTGCGCCAGCAAAAGCAAGTGCTGTGTGAAAAACCGCTGGCCGTGACCGCTGCGGACGCCCAACAAATTATTGATGCTGAACTCAAGCTTGGGCGCAAATTCGTCCAAGTGGGTTTTATGCGCCACTACGACCCGCAACATGTGGGGGTCAAGCGCGCGATTGAAACAGGCAAGCTTGGTCGTCCGATTTTATTCAAAGGTTGGCACCGCAATATCGCCGCCGACCCCAATCCCACCAGTGCCGATATTGTCACTGGTTCGGCCATTCACGATTTGGATTCGGCGCGCTGGTTATTGAGCCAGGAGATTGAGGAAGTATATGTGCGGGGCGCCACCACCGACGCCAGGTTGGACAAAACGGTGTGGGATCTACAAATCATCCAGTTGACGATGAGCGGTGGTTGTTTGGCGACGATCGAAGTGTATGTCAATGCGAAATATGGTTTTGAAGTGGGTGTGGAAATCGTGGGCACCCAAGGGACAGCACAGACTGGCCTGACCGCCCCATCCCTGATTCGAAGTCAGCTTGCCCTGACGCAGCCGATTGAAGAGGACTGGCTTCAGCGTTTTGATCCGGCCTATTTAACCGAACTTCAGAGTTGGATCAATAGCATTAAACAAGGTGGACAACCAACGGGGCCGAATACGTGGGACGGTTATACTTCGTTGCTAGCCGCCGAAGCGTGCATCAAATCGATTCACACCGGCCAGCCGCAAACGGTGAAAGCGCAAGCGCGAGCTGCGCTCTATGCGGTGTAGAAGGCTAGATTATGTGATAATTTGTAGTGACGACTTCAGTCGTTCTTGGTCACAAGAACGACTGAAGTCGTCACTATGGGTAACTGCGTACAATTATAGACAAACCAAATAAAGGTTGCACATTTGTAGAGGCACGGTATACCGTGCCCGTCCAGTTGGATTGTGCAGAGTCTATTTGGTTTGTCTATAGATTGGTGTGCGTGAGTGCAGCGCACTGGTCAGGCATTGGTCGCAAGTTCTAAAGATCACGTGACCAGTGCAATGCACTCACGTACCGCGATCATCTCACGTGGTCAAAGTACTGATTGCCTGCTGGACAAGACCTAGCACCTGTTCGCTATGGACCCCAATCCAACATTTGTTCCGCTACATAATTATACTCAAACGGAAGGTTGATTGGCAGCGGGCGCTGATTGCTACCGTCAGCGTTCATCACCCAGACGCCCCATGCGCCAGCCTCATTGGTGGGCGTGCGATTGCTCAGAAAGACAATGTGTTGTCCGTCTGGGCTCCACGCTGCGGCCACATTGCTGGGCTGAGAATCTACCAACGCCGTGGCCGGGCGAGTCAACGCCGCAAAACCGGAGCCGTCGGGGTTAACGCCATACAGATCCCAGCGACTGGCTTCGCGGCGTTGGAAAACAATCCGCCCGCCGCCTGGTTGCCAATCTGGGTCCATATAATATTTCTTGAATTCATCAAACGCCACCTTGCGGTTCTGATCCTGGGCTTTGTCCGTCGTGGCCTGGATGCCGGCTGCCGAGCTGTACACGATGCCGGCGCTGTTCCAATCGGGTGCGCTAACCGTGTCCAACGCGGCGATGTCACGATAATTGCCGCCATTGACATCGACGCGGGCAATTTGTGGGCGATATTCTTTGATCAAGTCGTAATTGAGCAGCCCTGGCCGATCAGGTTCGCAGTGATAACGGCCATAATCGTTGCTCTGGTCGCGACATTTCCAGTAGCTGTCGGTGCGCACGAAGACAATCCACTGACCATCGGGACTCCACTTGGGTGAAAAGAGTCCTTGGCGTTCACCGAAGATTTTGTGCTCGTTGGCACCATCGGTATTGATAATGTAGACGCCATTTTCGCTGCTGATACGTGTAAAGACAACTTTGCTGCCATCGGGGCTAAGCGCCGGATCAAACCCACCGGTGAGCAAGCGCAAGTTCCCTGTCCTTAGATCATACAGATAGATCGAACCACCCCAACTCTCCTGAATAACGAGCTTGCCGCTCAAGCCGGTCGGGC
>JBBREZ010000070.1:0-18666 GCA_038225095.1 Caldilineales bacterium | reverse complement strand
TGCGGTTTGTAACCGCACGGTCTTGTTCAATCACGATTGTGCGGTTACAAACCGCACCTACAGCATCCTAACGGTCCGGCCCATCCGACCTTTTCAGACAGTCTCTAAAATTGCTGGATTGCACGCGAAGGATTTACACCCTGTTAAACGATTAATAGTCTAAGGGCCTTACAATTACATGAATTTTTAATTATTCAACAATTCATCTACAATCACCGTCTATTACTATGATGATCAAAGCTTTATCCCAAGCAGTTGAAGCAAATTAATTCTAATGACCGACGAGGAGAAATCATGCAAATTCGTCTGCAATTAATTCATCACTGGCTGCTAGTTTTGCTGCTAGCCACCTTGCTAACGATTGGCCACAGCATGGGCGCCTGGGCAGCCACGCCGGTCGCAAACAAGCCGACGCCAACGCCGACCCGCGCCGCCGACAAAGCCACCGCAACACCAACCGTCGCGACTGAGCCTAGCGCGGCCGATGCCAAGGGCGCGGCCTCACAAGATCAAATGTTGCAAGCAGAAGCTGCGAGCAAACCAGTTGATAATCTGGAGGATGCGGCTAAGGCGGTTGTCCAGATTGAAGCGGTCGGCACTTTCCGCGATCCAAAAGCAGGCATGCAGATGAATGCTGCTGGCGCCGGGTCGGGTTTTATCATCGATCCAGCGGGCATCGCCGTCACCAATAACCATGTGGCGACGGGCGCTGCTTTTCTCAAAGTCTTTGTAGCAGGCGAAAAAGAACCGCGCAACGCCCGTGTGCTTGGCGTCTCGGAATGTTCGGATCTGGCCGTGATCGACATCGAGGGCGACAATTTCCCTTATCTGAGCTGGCATGCCAAACCGGCCACCGTTGGGCTAAAAGTATATGCGTTGGGCTTCCCACTGGGCGATCCAGAATTTACCATGACCGATGGGATTATTTCTAAGGCAAAGGCGGATGGCGAAACTTCGTGGGCCTCGATTGGCCATGTGTTAGAGCATACAGCGACCATCAATCCTGGTAACTCGGGTGGACCGTTGGTGGACGAGCATGGTCAGGTGGTTGGCATCAACTATGCTGGCAACGCAGAGACCAAACAATATTTTGCGATTGCCGGTACAGATGCCCAATCGGTGGTCAAAGAATTGCGCGCGGGCAAGGATATCGATTCGCTTGGTATCAACGGCGAGGCGGTGAATGATGGCAAAGATATCGCGGGCATTTGGGTCTCCTCGGTGGCTTCGGGTTCACCAGCGGACAAGGCAGGGTTGAAAGCCGGCGATATCATCCTGACTATGGAAGGAGTGACGCTGGGCAATCAGGGCACGATGACCGAATATTGTGATATTCTGCGCAGCCACCAACCAGACGATGTATTGAGCATCAAGGTGCTCCGGCTAGACAAGAAAGAAGAATTGACCGGCCAAATCAATGGCCGCGAGTTAACGTCGAGCGTCTCGGTTGCTGCGGAAGTAAACAAAGACGAAGGCGCCACCGCCAACAATCAAGCTTCCGGCTCTGGCACAGGCGCGAGTGCTGATTACGAAAACTATGCTTCGATTGCCAGCAAAGACGACAAGCTATCGGTTGACGTACCGAAAGAATGGTCTGATGTTAAGGAGGGTGAGTGGAAAATTAGTGATAAAGTCGTCGGCATCCAACTGGCCGCTTCGCCCGATTTGAAGAAATTTTATAATTCGTGGAGCACGCCGGGTGTGCTGATCAGCTATTCGGAAAGTTTGGCCAAGACCAAAACGCCAAAAGAACTGCTGAATGACATTGATTATTCGGATGCCTGCAAGAAAAAAGGCGAGCAAACCGCGTTACCGGATGGCTACTTTGTCGGCACCTACCAAACCTGGCAAGATTGCGGTGATACCAAAACTCAGTCCGTCCTCGTGGCATTGACGCCGGCCGAGACCAAAGATTATGTGGTCTTGGTGGAAGTGTACGCAGTGAGCGAAAACGATCTGAAAGCCCTCGATCATGTAATTGACAGCTTTCATGTGCGTGACGGGCATGCGAGTGATGCCAGCGCAGCCGATGGGCAGGCTAAGGGCAGCGACATCAACGACATCGTGGATACCAGTGGCCTTACTTACACCTATCAGTTTATCAACGATGCGGCGCTCAGCCTGCTATTGCCCAAGGATTGGACAGATACGAAAAGCGAAGATTGGGTGATCGATGGCGATGTGGTGGGCAAAAAGTTTTCCGCCGCCGCCGACCTCAAGAAGTTTCAGGATTCGTGGACAGAGCCAGGCATTTCTGTACGCACGGCCGTTGATATGAAGGATCCGATCAAGGTTAAGGAGTGGCTGGACAAGCTTGATCTCGCCGACAAGTGCAAGAATGAGGGCCGTACCAAACACTCACACACCATCTACGGACTTACTTACACCGGTGCCTATGATGTCTGGTCGAATTGTGAAAAATCGGGCAACGCCTATGCCTATCTAGTGGCGGCCTCCGACCCGCCAGGCCAAGTCGTTGCGATTGAATTTAATGCGATGGACGACGCTGATGTCCAGGCCTTTGATGTGTTGCTCAAGAGTTTCTTTATCGACACCGTTGCTCAGCCCGGTGCGGCCACTACCAGCGCGAGCAACACCGGCGACGCGCACAACGACAATCAAGTTGATCTCACGCAGTACACCGTCGTCAACGATGATTCGGGGAAATTGTCCGTGCGCATTCCCAAAGTTTGGTCCGATGTGAGCAGCGGTGACTGGCTGCTCGATGGCAAAAAAGTGGGCCTCTCGCTGACGGCAGCGCCCGATCTGAAGGCTTATAACGACGGCTGGACTACACCTGGACTCTTCTTTGGTGTTTCCACCGAGTTGGCGAAGAATCTGGATATTAAGAAATTTTTGGATTCCTGGGACTATGCCAAAGATTGCAAGTACGATAGCCGGATTGATTACGACGATTCAGTCTATGCGGGCAAGTATGATCTATGGACAGATTGTGGCGGCAAGGGCAACCTTTTTGTGGTGATGGCCGTCACGCCCAAGGAAAAAGCAGATATCTTGATCCTGCTCAACGTTGCCATCCCAGCTGGCACGGAAACGCAACCGTTCAAACAGATTCTAACCAGTTTTGATTACAGTCAGTCCGGCGCAGCCACCACCGAGACGCCAGCCACAGATACGTCATCGACAGATACGGCAACCGCCGACAATCCAGACACGGCGAAAGGCACAGACGCAGGCACAAGCGCTGATCCCCAGCCCACCGCTAGCCCAACGGCAACCGCCGAAGTGATCGCCGCCACGTTGAACGTACGCACCGGGCCGGGCACCAACTACGAAAAAGTAGCGACGATCAACAAGGGCCAGCAGTTTACAGTGGTTGGGCAGATTGACCATTGTGCGTGGTTGAAAGTGGTTGACGCCAGCAACGAAGAAGGCTGGATTTCGGGCAGCACAGAATTCATCACACTCGACACCAGTTGTGACCAAATTCCAGCGGCGGAAGCGCCGGCCGCCCCGGCCGCGGCCAGCGGATCAAGCGCGGCCAGCAATGGCAATGCCAGCAGCAGTGGCTCAATTCCAGCGGGCAAAGGCTGCTATAACTTCCAGAATCAGGTTGGCAATGAACTCACAATTACGTTTACCAAGGCCGACGGCAGTGGAAACAAGACCTTCAAAGTGGCTAAAGCGGGTGAACACCGCGAGTGTTTTGACCCTGGCAAATATACCTATACACTGTCTGCGCCGAGCTTTGAATCGGGCAACAATGAAATGGTCATCAACGCCGGCGATGACCTTGACTTCCCCATTACGGTCAAGGACTAAACTCGTCGCCGTGCTCAAGAAATCTACGCTCAAACTGAGATAAATCAGTTTCGGATCGGCATCTACCCATAATAGGCGAGGCTCGCAAAATTGCAGGCCTCGCTTTGTTTTGATCAACCATTTACTTTTGCGAAATACGAGCAAAAACAATAACGCAGAGGTCACAGCACTATACAGAAAATAGCAGCCAGTTGTTTTTTTGTGCGCTCTGTACTATGGCTGCTGTTGCGTAACTTGAGTTACGCACGCGCTCGTCCGGACGGCCACGAACTATCGTGGCTCTACCGCTGGTGGGCTGCTTAACTTGAGTGCGTAAGCTAATAGACAAGACAAATAAAAGACATACAAAGCGTAGGTGCGGTTTTTAACCGCACAAGGTTGGTTTACCCAAGCAATACGGTTAAAAACCGCACCTACGAAACCATTGTTTACTAGGAACTCTCTTTGTTTTATCTATAAGCAGCCACCATTAGTACTAATGACCTACTGCATTTGTGTTATATAGATGCTAAAGTTGCGGGGCACAACTGATATCATTAGAAACTAGCGGCAAGCTGCAACAGGAAAAAGTGTGAGCAATGAACAAACAAAATACCACAGGCGCGCAGGTACAACTGGCCGTTTATCTGGCCTTCGTTTCGCTCATCGTGATCATTACGCTCATGGTTGGCAATGTCTTCTTCCCAGTTTGAGTAGGGCCATCGCGAACTTTGCTTACGAATCAACCAAGACCTGACCGGTGCGCCGCTCTCCCTTCAATGGGTGCAACCAAACACAGGCGCGGTGCACCGGTCAGGTCTGAAGTTCGCGATGGCCCTGCCAGGTTGAGCGCATAGCATTGCACAATTTGCAAGGTTACTTCAATATGCGTACACTGCTTGCATGCAACCCATTACCCACGCCAACGGCGTCATCACCTATACGTTTGATTCGCTTGCTCAATGGCCGGTGTGCGCACATGTCAGCACGCGGCATGGCGGGGTTAGCCCTGCCCCGTGGAACACGCTCAATTTCAGTGTGATGCGGGGCGATACACCTGAGCGTGTGAAGGAGAATCGCGAGCGGCTGGCCGCCGCGCTTGGCCTTGATAACAACAAAGTGGTGCGTTGTCATCAAGTGCATGGCACCGGCATTGCGAAGGTCGATTCCGGTGATAAAGGGCAGTGGCAAAACGACACCGATGGGTTGATCACCGATACAACGAATTTGCCACTGACGCTGGTTTTTGGCGATTGCGTGCCAATTCTACTCTACGATGTGCGTCAGCATGCGATTGGGGCGTGTCATGCCGGTTGGCGCGGCACGCTTAATGGCGTCGTTACCGCTACGTTATGGGCGCTGCAAGCCGCCTACGACACCAATCCGGCCGATGTCCTGGCTTGTATCGGGCCTAGCATTGGACCCCAGAGCTATCAAGTCGGCCAGGAAGTCGTCGATCTAGCCCATGCCAAGTTACCCAATGCAGCCCAACTTTTTACCTATACTGATGGACCAGACCAAAATCCTTATTTTGACCTTTGGCAGGCCAACGCTACCCAACTCATCGACGCCGGGCTTCCCGCAACTCAGATTGAGATCAGCGGGATTGACACCGCCCAAAACACCCACGATTTCTTCAGCCACCGTGCCGAGCGCGGTCGTTGTGGCCTCTTCAGTATGACCGTCTGGCTGGCGCAAAAATAGGGTAGCGACCCCACCGTAGCCAGCACACGATCAATTGTCAACAAAACGACAGGTAAGAATTTCTTCTCTTCTGAGAAAATAGACTTACATACGCGCCCTATTTTTTCCGAATTGGACGTTTATGATGATAAGGAGATTCCAAATAATGCAAATTCGATCACTGCGAGTGGGCGCCATTGCGCTCGGGCTGATAGGGCTGTTAATAACCGCCATGCAAATTAAGGCCAGTTCAAGTGGAGTTGCATCACCCAATGGGACCATCCCAGCTATTGCGCCCCATTTACAAAATGGCGATTTTGAGTGCACCACGGGCTATTACACTCAGACGAATACGTTGAGCAAGACCGTTTACATTCCCAACTACTGGAGCTTGGTCGCCATTGCCGGCACGCCAAGAATCCAAAGCGCACGCGTCAATTTTGCTGGAAGTTGCAGTGGTAATGCCCACGTCGAACGCATTAGTGGCATTGATAGCCTTTTTGTGGAGGCGCAAGACCTGGAAAAGCTACCACTACCAGGCAAACCATTTGATGTTGCGTTCTATCAACAAATCTCGGCGACGGTGGGCGGCGCCTATAGCCTGAGCGGCTGGATGTTAAGCTTGTGCGGCGGCAGCAACGTGCCAACGGACTGTCCACAAGATTATTACATCGCTAAGATGCTTGGTATTGACCCCACTGGCGGCACAGATCCGCTGGCCGCTAGTGTGATTTGGGTGGAAGATCGGCACAATTTTATTGAAAACGGCCAGCGCGTCGGCTGGAAAAACCTCGGAACGAGCGCCATCGCCCAGGCATCGACCATTACCATTTTTGCGCGCATCAACAGCCCATTTCAATGGCACGGCAACCACGCTTTTATTGACGCACTGAGTGTCGTGCGCGCCCCCGTGGTCATGCTCACCCTGCCCAGCACGGTCACCACCACTCAGGTTACAGTCGCGTGGCGTGGCATACAAAGCCCCGATGTCACCGAAATTGCGGGGGGGACGTACATGCTCTATGTTGACGTGCAATCTCGCCATGCGGGTTCTACGGCCTGGACCGATCTGGTGAAAGATGCCCAAGCTGCTGGCAATGTCCCTTTCACCGCGCGCTGTACCAACACAGCCTACGAATTTCGCGCCCGCGCCCGCGCCGAACAGCCACCTGCCCCGCCAGACGGCGCCTCACCGAATCAGCGCTATCCAGGGGTATGGAGCGAGCCCACCGCTGTATTTTTCCAAAGCACATCGGTTCCTGCTACGCCAATCACGGCGACAACGATTCTTACAGGGGAGCAACAGATCTTTCTGCCCCTGGTGCAAAACGGCATTGGATGTTAGGCGTTAGGAACCAGCGGGTAGGGCGTGATTCATCACGTCCCAGCCCTATTTGTTGAGTTTGATCCACAGGGGCGTGATAAATCACGCCCCTACTTAATTGGTCGGTAATACTTGGCAGGCGAGCACAGACATCGAATCCAGGGCAAGCGCGAACTTGAGAAAGTTAAAACCCGCAGCTAACAGTAGCAAGTCGCCTCAGCGACTGAATTTCCAGCACCTGAGGGCCCATCGCGTTGTCCGTAGCTGGATTTATCCGATACTATTCCGAAGTTCGCGATTGCCCTGACACCGAATCCAGGCAACCTTGCGTGCGGCTGTATTCACTGGTACAATCGCGCAGGTAAATTCTGTAAAAGATCCATACCATAGCGATTCAGTGATTCCAATGGCAACCCAATCCAATTCAATTGATATTACCGGCAATCTTGTTGCGGTGCGCCAACGCATCGATGCGGCTGCGCAGCGCGCCCAGCGCCTACCAGACGAAATTACACTGGTGGCAGTGAGCAAAACCAAACCCTTTACGGCGATTCAAACGGCGTATGCAGCCGGACAGCGCGATTTTGGTGAAAACCGACTTGAAGAGTTGTGGGAGAAAGCCAAACAGGCGCAACAACTTGGCCTCGATGACATTCGTTGGCACATGATCGGCACGATTCAGAGCCGCAAGACAGATCAAGCCGTTGGCCCGATCAACCTGATTCATTCGGTGGACCGCCTAAAAATTGCCCAACACCTGAGCCGCGACGCAATGGCCGCCGATTGCGTATTGTCTATATTGTTAGAAGTGAATATCAGCGGGGAAATGAGCAAACACGGCTTTGCGCCGCATGAACTGTTACAACTCGTCCCTGAATTGACCAACCTGCCTGGGGTTCGCCTGCAAGGCTTGATGACGATGGCGCCTTTGCTAGAAAACTCGGAAGCAGTACGGCCAATTTTCCGAGCGTTGCGCCAGTTACGTGACCAGTTAGCGGAGGCCAACGCGGGTGCGCAAACAGTAGGCCGGCCGTTGCAGCTATCGATGGGGATGACGAACGATTTTGAAATTGCGATTGAAGAAGGGGCAACGATTCTGCGCGTCGGTTCGGCCATTTTCGGTGAAAGAGAACACGGATAAAGAAATCATGCTAAACGAGCGTAAGATCGCTTTCATCGGCAGTGGTGCGATGGGTGAAGCGATGATCAAGGGTATTCTGGCCCAAAAACTCATGTTGCCCCATCAGATCATAGCCAGCGACCCGATGGTGGCCCGGCGCGAGCAGATGCAAGCGGCCCACGGCATTCAAACCACAGACAATAATCTAGAAGCCGTGCGCGGCGCCGACATTATCCTGCTCTGTATAAAACCACAAGTGCTAGACAGCGTGGGCTCAGGACTGCGTGGACAATTTGCGCCCGACGCGCTTGTGATCAGCATTATGGCGGGCGTCACGTTGCATTCAATCCAAAAAAGCTTGGGCCATCAACGCCTGGTGCGGGCCATGCCGAATACCCCAGCCCAAATTAATTTGGGGATGACGGTGTGGATCGCAACCGCGGCCGTCACCGAGCAGCAACGCCAGCAAACCGGACTGATCCTGGGCGCGTTGGGTGAACAAATTTCGGTCGAAAAAGAAGATCTGATCGACATGCAGACTGGCTTGGGTGGCTCTGGACCCGGCTTTGTTTTCTTGATCGTCGAAGCGATGACCGATGCTGGTGTGCACATGGGTTTCAGCCGCGCCGATGCGCAGAAAATTGTCCTCCAGACCATCGCTGGGAGTGTCGCCCTGGTCAAAGCAACGGGGCAACATCCAGCGCAATTAAAGAATCTGGTCACGAGCGCCGGCGGCACCACGGCGGCGGGACTTTATGAACTGGAAAAAGCAGGGTTACGCGCTATTCTGAATGATGCTATTTTTGCCGCCTATCGCCGCAGCCAAGAGCTGGGCAAATTAAGTGAAAAGTGAGATGCAATGGGTAACTTATTTTCGATATTGGCCAGCTTAATCAATTTCTATTCCATTCTGATTTTTATTCGTATCCTGCTCACCTGGTTTCCGAGCATTGATCCCTATAATCCAATTGTGCAAATTTTGCGCCAAATTACGGATCCCGTGCTCGAACAAGCACGCCGCATTATCCCGCCGATTGGCATGGTGGACGTTTCCTCGATGGTAGTGCTAATTGTTTTATATGCGCTCTCCAACATCCTCCAGTCTTGGGCATAGAACCCGATCATGCTGGCCAAAATTGATGAGGACAAAATGATCAACGGGGCGCAGACAACGAACCATGAGTTAGAAGCCAAGTTCACATTGGTGGACGCGGCGCGCGTGGAATACTGGTGTACTGCGCCCACTTTGACGGCTGCATTCGTGCTGGAAAGTCCCACTACGGTCACTCATCTTGACACCTATCTGGATGCCGCCGACTATCGACTACTCCGGCATGGCTATACGCTGCGTTTGCGCCGAACAGCCACTGGTTATCTGGTAACGGTCAAAAGCCTAAGCCTGGATGTAACTGCTGCGGTCCACAATCGATTGGAATTAGAAGGCCCAACGGTGGTTGAGGCCGATCCGTGGCAAATGGCCAACTGGCCAGAGCCGATTCGCCAACTGGTCGGTGCATTAATTGGGTCGGAAGTTGAGTTGCAGCCGCTTTGCACCTTGCAACAAATCCGCCACAAGCGCAACGTTTTTGCTAGCAATGCCAACGCGCAACCGGTTGCCGAACTAAGCATTGACCAAATTGTTGTCTACGGCCCAACGCTTACTAGCGCAGACGCAGCCGAATTCTTAACTCAAAATCTGGAAGAGCATAAGCCAGATCAATTAGTTGTGGTCAAACCGATCGCCACCTTTGAAGAACTTGAACTCGAGTTAAAGCCCGGTCAAGATCAAGCGCTGCTTACCCGCCTGGCGCGCGGCCTAACCAAGGACCGTACGCTGCGGGCCAATACCAACAGTAAATTAGAACGGGCCTTGGCTAGCATTAGCACCCACGTTTTTGACGGTGAAAACGACGCGCCGGCCATGCAGCCGAAGATGCATATCGCTGAAGCCTGTCGCCTGCTCTGGCGTCAGCAATTGACCGAGATGCTCCTCAAAGAAGCAGGCGTGCGCTACAGCAATCACATGGCGTACATTCATGAGATGCGTGTGGCAATTCGGCGCGCGCGCGTGGCTGCCCGGCTCTTTGGCAAATACTTTCAACCAAAACGCATTCGGCGCTTTATGAAGTTTTTGAAGCAGACCGGTCAACGATTGGGCGCGGTACGCGATTTGGATGTGGCCCTGAACCGGCTTGCGGCGTTTGAAACGAACAAAAGCACACACACACCAGATAATGGCGAGCAAAGCCCAAGTGATCCAGCTGAGTTGGCCGCTTTGGCAACCTACTGGCGCGCCGAGCGCATACGCGCGCATCAGGAATTACTCGCCTGGCTGGACAGCACAGCTTACGCCCAGTTTATTGAAAATTTTGCTCGCTTCTGTCAGACCACCGGCAAAGGTGCCAAAAAATTCGCCGCCGCCCCCGGTAAAGCGCCTAAGCCCTATCAGGTGCGCCATGTAATGCCAGGTTTGCTGTTTGATCGCTTTAAACGCGTGCGCAGCTTCGAAACCTTATTTGAAATAAAGGAACCAATCCCTGAAGCCACCTTACATGCTTTGCGGATTGAATTCAAGTATATGCGCTATAGCCTGGAATTCATGCGTTTGTTCCCCGGCTTCCACGGCGAACAATTGATCAAATCGCTCAAACAATTACAAGAACACTTGGGACAATTGAATGACGCCGTGGTCAGCCGTACGCTGCTTACATCCTTACCAGCCATGATCGAGACAACGGCAACCGACCACTATGCGAATACCCAGACAACCAAGATTGAGCAACTACGCGACAGTCTGGCTGCGGACTTAGAACGTTTTTGGGCCTTAGCGAATCGGCGCAAATTAACCCAGGCCATTGCACGCATATGAACCAAGGACAAACCGAGGAATGGCTTTCGTATGAGCGCTTTGAAACATTGGTGGAAGAGGCGCTTGCCGAAATTCCTCAGGCGTTATGGACAGCCATCGACAATGTCGCTGTCACTGTCGAAGAGTGGCCGACCCAGGGTCAAATGGCCAGCGTCCAGCTTGGCTCTGGTCATTTGTTGTTGGGGTTGTACGAAGGCGTGCCATTGACCGTACGCTCGCAAAGTTACAATCTCAGGCCGCCAGACAAAATTACGATTTTTCGCGGCCCGATTTTGCGCATCTGCCCGCCGGATGAAACGGCGATTCGCAACCAAGTGCGGCGCACGGTGTTACATGAAATTGCGCATCATTTTGGGATTAGCGACCAAAGATTGCGCGATATCGGGGCCTATTAGAATAGTTAATAATGAATAATTAATAGTTAACAATTAATGAGCAGAGCGATGACAGGACGATCCATCATTAGCGGTAG
The DNA here is from genome assembly GCA_038225095.1 of Caldilineales bacterium. Taxonomy (GTDB): domain Bacteria; phylum Chloroflexota; class Anaerolineae; order Caldilineales; family Caldilineaceae; genus JAPLGZ01. Next base: position 7,436 of record JBBREZ010000070.1, on the reverse strand, counting down.
GGCCACGATAGTTCGTGGCTGTACGGATGAGAGTCTGCGTAACATGAGTTAATTATTCATTATCAACTATTAATTATTAGCAAGGAAAAAACTATGAAACAAACTAAACTTTCTCTGCTCATTCTCGCCCTACTCATGACCTTTTTGGCGGGTTGTAGCCGCGAAGATCTGCCTTCACTGCCAAAATTGCCGGTTACTGCGCCTAAACTCTCCGACCTGCCGGGGATTCCCAAAGCCTTGAGCAATCTGCCTGGTCTGTTGGAAGAATTGGGGCTACCTGACTTAAGTCAGATTGCCAATTTGCCCAAACTAGAAGATTTGCCAGGCTTGCAAACGCCGCCCGGCGCGCAGGCCTTCAACGGCCCGATGGATCGTGCCATTAAGATTGGTGAACGCGTGCCGGGCACCGATCTTGTGCTGACAGCCATTAACGGTGAAAATGCCGATTTCCAAATCGCCGGCCTGCATAGTGTGCGCACGCTGGGCGATTCGCTGGACTTCGATGGCGCTTGGCCGGGGCTCAGCGGGACCACTTACTCGTTACGGCTGCGCATCTATCGCGTGGGTAGTGACAATGTACGGGCTGCCGGCGTCAATCGTTTAGTCATCAGCAATTTGCAACCCACGCCAGACAGTCAAACACCGACCGGATTTACCATAAAATTTCCGTTCACGGGCAGCGTGGCCGCGGGTGAAACGTTGCCGGGCACGACGGTTGGCTATGTGGGCACAGGTGATCGCGGGGGTCAGCTTTCTGGTCTGCCGCAAAGTGATTACCCTTATCGCAAAGTGGGTGATAGTATTACGTGGGCAGGGCATATTCGCGCGGATATCCCTGCTAGCTATAATTTGCGCATGCTTTTGTACAGCGCCGAGCGCGCCCAGGTCGGTGGCATTGTCACGCTTGCGCTGCCAAATCAGTAGAACAATTATCGTAACTGTTCAGACGTAGTGATACGCAGGTAAATGGATAGACAGGTAAACAGGGAGTACGCCCGTGTATCCCTGTTTACCTGTCTATCCATTTACACAAGAGCTGAACAGTTACCAATTATCAATCAGGCAACAGTCGGTGGTCTTTGGTCAGTCATCGTTCGCCCAGCCAGTGAGGTAACTTGTGGACGCGTTTGACAGGGAAGTAAGCACCATCAGCGAAGGTAGCTATGTGGGTGCGTATGAGCGGCTGCAATCGATCAACGCGGAGTATTACAATATCACCGATCTGGAGAGTTGGCCGATTGCCGGGTTACTCGTGCTATTGGACGGCAAGCGGCAACCCGTGCGGGCGGAACTTCATTTATATGAAGACTTGCAAGACCAAGTGCGTGACGCGGCCATTCGCCAGGGTCGTTTGTTGCTGGAAAGCCGTTATTTTAGCCTCGATCCGATTGCTCTGCGCGTGATGCAAAATTATCAATGGCGCGATACGATGCAAGTGCAGCCAACCGGCGCGATTACAGTTGCCCAGACGCCCGATTGGTTTCAGTATTGGCCAATCGCAGCAGTAATTGGCGGCCTGTTGCTTGTGATTGGCCTGATTTGGGGCATCAGGGGGCTACGCAGCCAACCAATTGCCAGCATGCCCACGGCGACGAGCGTGCAAGTCAGCCAAAACCCATTGACCACAACCACCACCGTTGCGGCTGCGGTGGCACCAACAGTCACGATCCAAGAATTTGCCGCTTACCCAGTGACTAATAATCTGCCGGCCAGCACACGCGCCAATAAAACGTTGGCGATTGGTCAACGTGTCCGTGTGGCCCATCAACCGCCGAACATGAGCCTCACCTTGCGCAGTGCGCCCGGAGCCATAGCCGGGGTTCGGCTAGGTTTTCTGAAGGATTCAGAGCAGGCCACAATCCTGAATGGGCCAGTTTGGATGGAAGGCGAAAGCGATACCATTGTCTGGTGGTTGCTGCGCGTGGACGCTGGCGTACAAGCCTGGGCGCCGGCCAACACCAGTGAATTGACGCTTTTAGAGCCTGTATCGCCATAGGTAAAGCGAGGCCCGATGTTTGAATCAAAAGTGCGGCCAATTGTCATATCGCAAGCCGAACATGGAAAATTGGCCGGAACGCTGGCCTTCTTGTGGGGCAATTCGCAATTTGAGCAGCCAGCAATCGACTTTATGTCTTTTGTCAGCGGCGTGGGTTTACATGATCGCGGCTATGGTTTTCAAGACGCCTTTGCGATTGGCGGCATATCCGAGACGGCGTGGTTGCATCTAACCCGCCAAGGATTCTATATGGCGATCGCTGATCCGATTGCTGAATTAATTGTCAAGCTTCACTTGCAGCGTTTGGTCAGTTATGGTCAGGCGGCCCCCCGCCAAGCCCTGTTCGTCGAAATGGAAGAAGCCATCCAACAGCACATCGAACGCCATCATCTGTCTAAAACACAATTTCAGCGGATCGACAGGATCACGAATTTTTGTGACAGTGTGGCGTTTGATTTTTGCTTTGAAAAACCGACCACTGGCACAGTGAAGATCTTTCCCAGTAACGACAGCGATGAGCAATCGCCCTTGCGCTATTCGATCAACGCGGGGGAAATCATCGTCGATCCTTGGCCGTTCTCGGTAGCGAGCTACACCGGTTACTTGGTCGGTTATCAACAGCAGGATTATCCAGTGGTTACAGAACCGCTGATTGCTCCCTACCAAATTCGTCCAAGCACTGCTCAGGAAAGGCGAGACATGGCTAGCGGCATGCGACGCCATTGATAGCCATATCTCATGGACAAATCAAATAAACTCTGCACAATCGAGGAGGTCGCGTTCTCTAAGGCCATTTCAATGAAATAAGTATCCAGTGTTTGCCGAACAAAATCATTCGTAGGTGCGTGCTTTTAGCCGCACGTTCTGCGTATACCCCATTGGTGCGGATAAAAGCACGCACCTACTGGATACTTTATTCTTTGATTGCGCCTAATGCGACCAGAGCAGCGTTAGAGAACGCTGCCTCCCCATTGTGCAAGGTTTAAGTGTTTCTCTATCAGCTTGCCCAGCACCCGCCTATGTCGCCGGTGTAGCCTCACGCGCAGCCTGGTCTCGATCGCGATATTTTGATGGGTAATTGACGATCTTGTCCCATTCATCAGCCGTAGAGCGCGCCACCACGGCCACCACCGGCTCGGTGTCGCTCAGGTTAAAGACTTCATGCGGCACGCCCGGCTCGATGTAGATAAAGTCGCCAGCCCCATGCTCGACGGCATATTTCAGATCCAGGCCATATTCGTGGCGCACCCGCCCTTGCAAAATAAAGAGCATGACCTCAAAGCCAACATGAATATGGGCATAGGCAACGGCGCCGGGTGGTACAGTCGCGACGTTCATTGACAAATTTTGCGCGCCGACATTCTTGCCGGATAGACCAGTCTGGTAGCGAATGCCGTTCCAGGCGCGATGATTGCCGCCACCGCCCCGCACCCACCACAGCCCTTCTTCGTGTTCGACCCCTTGCATCACATCCTGTTTTTGGTCTGTCATTGGATAATTCTCCCTAGATTTTAATGATTCATCAATTGACAAGTAACGATTCAGGTGTAGCGCTGCACAGGTAGATCGGTAGACAAGTAAATAGTAGTATGCCCTGTATCCCTGTTTACGTCCCATCTATTGATGGGCGTCTACCGATCTACACAAGGATTGAACAGTTACATTGACAAGACTAGGAAAGATTGTACCATGCGTTGCATACAAGTCAATCCATCTTGCGGCACAAACTTTAGACCTGACCGGTGCGCCGCCTCTGTGTTCGGTTGCACCGGTCAGGTCTTGGTCGAGTCGCACACGGGCAATAGCGTCAACAACGCCGGGTCAAGGGTAAGCGTGACAGGCTGCCCCACCCTAAGAGTTTCTAGTTGCTCTCCTGGCGGCAGGGCCAGGTCGAAGGTTAGGATCGGCTTAGCATCCTCTGTTTGTGGCTCTACCTGAATTTGATAATAATCGCCGCGAAATGAACAGACCAGTAACTTACCGCGAAAAACCGATTCTGCACTGCTGGTTGGCGAATCGGCATAGAGTTTAGCGGCTTGCGGACGAATCAGCAAGGTATAGTCACCAGGTGCAGCGGGCGTTGGCATGGGAAATGGCCCGATTGGTGTCGAGATTTGTCCAGGTGTTGCTGCGTCCACGCTCGCGGGCAGTAAATTACGAAAGCCTAAAAAACCCGCCACAAAAGCGTTAGCTGGCTGACGATAGACCTCGGCAGGCGCGCCTACTTGTTCAATCCAACCCTGGCGCATGACCACGAGTCGATCCGCAATCGCAAAGGCTTCTTGTTGATCATGCGTGACATACAGCGCCGTCATGCCTAACCGCTTCAGAATCAAGCGCAATTCGCTCATTAATTCCTCGCGCAACGTACGGTCCAGGCTGCCCAACGGTTCATCCAACATCAGCAGCCGCGGATTCGGTGCCAAGCTGCGCGCCAATGCCACCCGTTGCCGTTCGCCGCCACTTAAGGCAAAGATCGAACGACTGCCATAGCCGCGCAAATTAACTAAACTGAGCATCTCTTCCACGCGCTGGCTAATTTGTGCTTTGGATTGCCCCAGCATACGTAACCCAAAGGCAATATTTTCGCCCACGGTGCGATGCGGAAAAAGCGCATAATCTTGAAACATCAAGCCGAAGTTGCGCTTGTGCACCGGTGTTTGCGCCAGATCGCGCCCATCAAAAATGATCGTCCCCCGATCCGCTTGTTCTAGACCGGCGACAATGCGCAACAAGGTGGTCTTGCCACAGCCACTCGGTCCCAGCAGCGCAACAATCTCACCTGCCGCCACGCTTAAATTGATGTCAGCAAGGACGGGCATCTGTGGGTTGAACGCTTTGTAAATATCCGTTAGTTGCAACATGAACTCTATCATCCAGTACGTAGTTACTCTAAAAAAACAGTTACACAGAGACCGTAGAGGAGACACAGAGCTACACAGAGAAAAAGCAAATGATTATTACCGTTTCTCTGTGCACTCCGTGTCTCCTCTACGGTCTCTGTATAACATTCTATTCAGTCTAAAACTCACCGATATCGCCCAGACGGAAACGTTCGATCCCAAGTAAGGCGAGCGCCGATACTACCATCAAAATGGTACTCATTGCCAATGCCTGTCCATAGTTGAGCAGGCCCGGCCGGCTTAACGCCTGAAAAATGACCACCGGCATGGTGGGCAGATCGGGGCGACTGATCAGCAAGGTAGCCCCAAATTCACCCAAACTTACCGTAAAGGCAAAGATCGCGCCCACCAACACAGCACGAAAAAGCATCGGGACATCCACCTCCCACCAAGTGTGCACGGGCGAAGCACCAAGCACGCCCGCAGCTTCGCGCAGACGCGGGTCCAGCCCGCGCAACGCCGGCAGAAATGTTCGCACCACAAATGGCGACGCGATCAAGGTATGCGCCACTGGGGTCAGCCATAAGGCAGTGCGCCAACTGCCCAGCGCAATGATATAGCCAAAGCCCAGCGTCACCGCCGATGTGCCCAGCGGCAGCAGAAAGATTGGGTCAAGGATCGCCGTCAGCCAAGTGTGCGGACGGGCGAGGAGATAGGCGCTGATAATGCCAAGCAACAAACTAAGCAACATGGTCGCCACGGCAAAGAGCAACGAATTGCGCACGGCCAGCAACGGCACGACAAAAAATGCACTTTGGCGCCGATTGACCGCCAATTCTTGATAATAGCGCAAAGTTAGACCGGCCGTGCCCAACGTAAAACTACGCCAGATTAGGGACAGCAACGGCGCCAATAACAACAATAACGCAACGAAAAGCGTGAGCGCGGCGGCCACTTTCGCCCACCGACTCGATAAACGGCGCGCCGCACTCTGCTCTGGTCGCATGTCCAACGGCAGACTGGCGCGGGCTTGGAGCCGCGTGTAAATGACCATCACCAGAAATGTCAAGCCCATCTGGACCAAACTGAGAAAGGCAGCCAGCGGTAAATTGAATAAGCTAACCGCCTGTCGATAGACTTCCACTTCTAAGGTGGCAAAGCGTAACCCGCCCAAGATCAAAACTACGCCGAAACTGGTAAAGCAGAAAAGAAAAACCAACAGGCTGGCCGCAGCAATGCTAGGCAGGAGCAGCGGCAACGTTATCTCAAAAAATAATCGCTGTGGGCTTGCCCCCAGTACAGCCGCGGCCTCGGGTAAGTGCGGATTCAAATTCGACCAAAAACCACCCACTGTGCGTATAATCACACTTACATTGTAAAAGGCGTGCGCCAACAGGATGATCCAGATCGTTTGCAATAATTGCAAAGGCGGTTCGCTTAGTTGCAAGCCGGCTTGCAACCACTGGTTAATCACCCCTTTATCGCCCAGTAAAGTCGTAAAAGCGGCGGCCACAACGACAGTTGGCATCACGAAAGGCAGCGTGGTCAGCGCCCGCAAGAGCGATTTGCCAGGAAATTGGACACGGGCAAAAAGATAAGCCAAAGGCAGACCGAACACCAGCGTCAAAATGGTTGACACGGTAGCCTGCCAGCTCGTAAACCAGATCACCTGCCAAAAATACGGTTGGCTTACCATCTGCCCAATCCCGGCCAAATCCAAACGCCCTTCTGGCAGCAAACTCAGGCGCAGAATGCTGACCAGTGGATAGAGGTAAAACAAGGCCAGGAAGAGGAGGGGAAGCGTATAAAGTCCATAAAGGAGTAAGCGTTTCATTGTTATCCCAACTAGCGGTTTGTCGAGTGTGAAATGAGGAGTACGACAACGTTCAATTCGATTGGTGTGGGTGAGTGCATTGCACTGGTCAGGCATTGGTCGCAAGTTCGAAAGATCAGTTGACCAGTGCAATGCACTCACAAGCCGCTATCATCTAACGTGGTCAAAGTCGTCACTACGAAACCATGCTCCTGTCAACCTCGCTTCGTATCATCGTAAGACGGCATTCGTCCAGGCTTCAATCCATTTTTCGCGATTCGCATCGATAGCCGCGGGGTCGATCTGGGCCAAGTCGGTCGGTATCTCGGCGAATTTGGTAAAAAGTTCGGGCAACGCCGCGCCGGTCACAGCAGGAAAGACATACATTTGCAACGGCATGTCTTCTTGAAACGGCTTGCTAAGCATGAAATCGACCCATTTCTGCGCTAGGTCGGGATGCTTTGCCCCCTTCAGAATGCCCACAAATTCAATTTGGCGAAAGACACCGCCCGGTGGGTTGATGTTGACACTAGCCGGTTCCTTGCGCCCATCCTTGGCATAGACCACATCTGCCGGCGGGCTGCTGGTATAGCTGGCGACGAGAGGACGGTCGCCACTGCCACCTGAGCCAACGGTAAAATGATCATCATAGGCTTCGCTCCAGCCATTCGTCACCAGCACGCCATTTGCGCGCAACGCTTTCCAGAAATCCAGATATTTATCTTCGCCAAAGTGGCTGATCGTTGCCAACAGAAAAGCCAAGCCCGGCGAAGAGGTGGCTGGG